>CAXBKC010000049.1:0-13954 GCA_963975615.1 uncultured Oleiphilus sp. | reverse complement strand
CATATCTGGGATTGTTGCTTCGATCATGGCTACTTAGGGACTTACTTACTCAGCCATTTTTCAAAACAAAACAAGCATAAAGTACAGATCAATTTTGTTGATCAAGTCACTCATATTACCGAGCAACTTTGTAACAAACTAAAGCAAAGTCCATTCTCGCATTATGAAGTTCATACTTTAGATGCTAGGCATCTTGAGCTTACTAAAAATAAACGCCATTGTATTATCATCGCCGGTGTAACAACGACGGGCACCCTTAAAATACTTCAAACACTTTTAAACCAACACCCCAACCAAGATCTCGACTTCATTCTCTGCCCTACTCGCGGTCAATACGATCTTCGTCAGTATCTAATCAAGCAAAAAGCACACTTAATTGAAGAAAATCATATCCTTGAAAATAACCGGCATTATGAACTGATGTTTGTACGTATTTATGGGAACAATGACCAAAACGTTTGTAAACAGGTATCTAGCATTGGTAAGTTTTGGCAAAAAAATAATGCAGCGCACTTAAGTTATTTAGCAAATAGAATTTGCCATTATCAGCAGGAAGTATTAGATCCAAGTAAACATGATGCACTTGAAGCGGTTCAGCTTTATTCAAAAATGCATCAACATATTTGCTCAACAAAAATATAAAACCAAAATTATCGTTTGGTAGTTTGTGCTAACATTAGCTCCTAAAATGAAGCTAATGTTTCTATCCACTTTTGCTGTACTAATACCCTATGAACGGAATTGATTTATATAACTTCCAATATTTGGCCTATGCAGATTACCTTGGCACATTTACCTTTGCTATCAGTGGTGCATTAGTCGCACAAAAGCGGTCATTTGATATTTTTGGCGTCATTGTTGTCGCTGCCCTTACCGCAATGGGCGGAGGAACGATACGCGATTTGGTGCTTGGCATTCGCCCTGTTACCTGGGTGACCGAGCCTATCTATTTATTAGTCATCATATTGGCGGTAGCCAGTGTCGCTATCAGCAATATATTCTCGCGCGAAGCAATGAAAAATAGCATGGTATTTTTTGACGCCTTTGGCCTTGCTGTCTTTACCATCATTGGTGCTCAAGTCGCTATGATGCAGCCTAGCCATACTTTTCCTGTTGTCGTTGTCATGGGCGTGGTTACTGGTGTAGCAGGCGGCGTGTTAAGAGATATTGTCTGCAATGAAGTTCCTCTTATCTTTCAGAAAGAGATTTATGCCAGCGCAGCAGCGCTAGGTGCTTCGATTTATTTTTGTTTAGTTTATTTTAATGCGCCACCGCTGCTCGCACTGATCATACCCTTGCTATCTACACTAGGTTTACGGCTTTTTTCTCATTATTTAAATTGGTCTTTACCTATTTTACATTCACGCGAACATAACTCGCCCAATAACGATAAGGATTGCTAATGTCATTACCACCTTGCCCTCAATGCCAGTCTATTTACACCTATGAAGATGGTAATTCTCTTATTTGCCCTGAATGTGCACACGAATGGAATGCGTCTTCAAATGAAACATCTTCAGAAGATCAAGCCTTCGTAAAAGATGCTAATGGTAATTCTTTATATGAAGGTGATAACGCTACTTTAATAAAAGACCTCAAAGTTAAAGGCAGCTCATCAGTATTAAAAATTGGCACCAAACTCGTGGTCAAACGCATTGTAGATGGCGATCACAACATTGATTGTCGCGTAGATAAGGTTGGAGAAATGATGCTGAAGTCAGAGTTTGTAAAAAAGACTAGCGCTTAGATCAGATCAACCGCTTAGGAGCAAAAAATTGAAATGGCTTAAAGGCATTCTTGACTCATCTTCCAAAGAATATGGGAATATTATTTATTTTACGGAAGATGACTATGGAAAACTTTCCAACAGTCATTATGAGCACGAATAAAATAAACACCATCTTATATCTATCAAACAGCCAACCAGAACATGTAACTACCACTAAACAATGGCATGAGGATGCGCCTTCTTTTTATCTCTCTCCGGTAGTTGCGACAAGATACAACCGAATAACATGAGTAACGCACCGACCAATCCATATAACCCTAAGACTTCATCAAAGAACCAGTAACCCACTAAGGCCCCAAATACAGCCTCTAAAGAAAAGATTACAGCGGCAACAAAAGGTTTTGCCTGTTTCAAAGCAACTACCTGAAGTGTATAAGCAATCCCAACTACAAGTATGCCGTTGACCAAAGCCCACACATAGCCCATGTTATCAGTCGGTATAACTCGAACTTCAAAACCTATACTGATACCTGCACTGATTAGAGTACAAAAAACAAACTGATAAAATGCCAAAGCAAACTGATTATAACGAGCCACGTAATAGGTAATTGCTAAGAGGTGAAGCGCCCAGAACACCGCACCGACTAGAGCCAGTAAATCTCCTTGCACACCAACATCGGTTAAACCTAACTCGCCAGTAAAACCAGACAATAAAGCCAAACCAATCAGCGCGAAAAAACCACCCACCCAGGTAATAATAGGATAACGATGCGCAACAAATAAACCTATAACAGGCACCAGAATTACATAAAACCCGGTAATAAAAGCAACATTTGCCAGCTTTGTCATACCAATACTAATTTGCTGTAAGCCTGCCGCTATACAGAGCAATACACCCAAGACTAAGCCACCCATAATAGTATTAAGCTGTTTAAATGCTGAAAACTTAAGGCGCATGATAAAGAAAACGGGGATCAAACTCAGGGCACCAAAACCAAAACGCCAAGCATTAAAGGCCATGGCATCGAGTGTTTCCATACCCAAGCGCTGCGGTACAAAACCCACACCCCATAAAAAAGCAACAAGCAACAACATGCCATTCACAAGCAAGGGAGATGGTTTCATAATTGGTATAACCTGAAGAATGATATAAGGACTTACGACATGCTCTGCACATGCCGTTGCAGATGAGTTTCTACCCGTTTGAATACAAACACCAGCACATAAGTAATGACTAAATAAGCTGCTGCGATGAGTAAATATACTTCATAAACAGCGAAGGTTTCAGAAATGATACGCCGCGCCACACCGGTTAGATCTAGCAAGGTGATGATACTTACTAATGAAGATGCCTGCATAAGGAAAATCACTTCATTGCCATAAGCGGGCCATGCAGTTCTTAAGGCACTAGGTAAAATAATACGACGATATAATAGTACGCCAGACATGCCACAGGCTCTACCCGCTTCTATTTCACCTTTAGGCACAGACTGAATAGCGCCACGTAGGATCTCTGCAGTATAGGCGCAGGTGTTTAGCGTTAAGGTAAAGACCGCACAAAAATAAGCTTCTCGGAAATAGCCCCACAAACCTAACTCGGTCAATTCAACCCGAAACTGCCCACTTCCGTAATACACCAAAAAAAGCTGAACCAATAAAGGCGTACCCCGAAAATAGAATACAAAGAAGTAGCTTGGCCATTGAAAAACCTTATACGATGATAAGCGCATTAGGGCAAGTGGAACGGCTAGAATCAAGCCTATCAAGACAGATAGGCCGGTGATACCAATCGTTATCCATAAGCCGTCTAAAAGACGAGGAGCATAGCCCATTAACATTTCAAAATTCATTAATGTGCACCTGCCCTAGACCATTTCTTTTCTAAATAATGCTGACCCACCATCGACACAACAGTGATCGCTAAAAATAATAGTGAAGCTAAAAAGTATGCAGTGAAAGGTTCTCGCGTAGCATTAGCTGCAATTTTAGCCATACGCATAATTTCATCTAACTGAATAATTGAGATAAGCGCAGTTGCTTTAATCAATACTAGCCAAACATTGCCTAGACCTGGCAAGGCAAAATGCATCACTTGAGGTAGGAGAATTCGACGATACATCAACGGTCCCGACATACCCAAAGCTTTAGCCGATTCAGCTTGCCCGAGTGGAATCGACGCAAAGGCACCGCGAAATACTTCAGTACAAAATGCACCGTAAATAAAACCAATGGTCAATGTTCCGGCAAGAAAGGGGTTGAGATCGACTAGTATTTCGTAGCCAAATGACTCAGCCATATCTTGGATTAACTGAGGAAATCCATAATAAAAAAGTAACAAGAGAATAAGTTCTGGAACGCCTCTCACAACGGTAGTGTAAACATTAGCAAAACTACGAATAAACCAATTGGAAGCAGTTTTGGCCCAAGCACCGATGAGTCCAAAGATAATTGCCAAGCACATAGCACTGAGGCCAACCATTAAGGTATTTTTAATACCGGCAATTATTATTGGCGCATAGCCATCAAGATCAAACACGAACACCCTTTTTCATTATTTTAAACAAGAATCATTTGATGAAGCAAAAGTAGCCTGCTTCATCAAATAATTAGACTAAATGCTATTCAGCACCATAGACATCAAAAGCAAAATACTTTTCATTGATCTTCTGATAAGTACCGTTTGCACGTATCGCTTTAATTGCTTTATTCAAGCGTGCTTTAAGCTCATCGTCACCTTTACGAATACCAATACCGATACCTTCACCTAAGTACTTTGGGTTATCAAAGTCTGGGCCAGCAGCTTCTGCAAACGCACCATCTTCACTAGCTAGGAAGTCATAAAGTACAAATGAATCTGCAGCAATTAAATCTACTCGACCCGAGACAAAATCCAAATTAGCTTCATCTTGGCCACCATACGCCTTCACTTCAGCTACATCACCAAACATGCCCTTAACGAAATTCTCGGTGACTGTACTACCTTGTACCCCAATAACTTTACCTTTCAAGCCTTCGACTGAAATATCAACTTTTGAACCTTTAGGACGCGCAAATTTAACCGGGCTTGTATAGTATTTTTTAGTAAAGTCTATTTTCTGTTTACGCTCATCTGTTATCGACATTGACGCTACAATTGAATCGAACTTTTTTGACATCAACGCAGGAATAATGCCATCCCAGTCTGCCGTTACCCATTCACATTCAACTTTCATTTCAGCACAAAGCGCGTTACCAATATCAATATCAAAGCCTTCTAACTGACCTTCTTTATTGACCAAATTAAAAGGGGCATAAGCACCTTCTGTTCCCATTTTGAGTGTTTCAGCTTGGCCATAAATTGAAGCCGTTGCCAACAAGGCAACTAAAATTCGAGTAGCAAATTTCATATTTATTATCCTTATCAATTTGTCTTAGCAAATTAATTGCAACACAGACCAACTTAAGCTCAAGTACCGCGATCAGCACTATATTAACGAAAATCAAAACCTGCGCGACAAAAATATATCGTTATTTATAGATATTGGAAAGAAATTGTTTAAATCTAGGTGACGTCGGATTATCAAATACCACATTCGGACAACCATCTTCTTCTATTTGACCTTTGTGCATAAAGATAACCCTGGAGGCAACTTCCCGTGCAAAGCCCATTTCATGCGTCACTACCAACATGGTTCGGCCTTCTTCAGCTAAGTCTTGCATTACTTTTAATACTTCACCCACTAGTTCTGGATCTAATGCCGATGTAGGTTCATCAAACAATAACACGTCCGGATTCATGGCTAAAGCTCGAGCAATGGCAACCCGCTGTTTCTGTCCGCCCGATAACTGGCTTGGGTAATAATCTGCACGATCGCTTAAACCGACTTTTTCGAGAATTTCTTTGGCTTGGGAAATACATTCTGCTTTTGGCTTTTTTAAAACATGAATAGGCGCTTCTATCACGTTCTCCAATACTGTTTTATGTGGCCACAAATTAAAGCCCTGAAACACCATACCCAAGCGCATTCTTAAACGGTCAATTTGCTTCTGATCCATGCCATTATTTTTTTTACTTTTTTGATCTAACTGGATTCTCTCGCCCGCAATACTTATCTCGCCCTGCTCCGGCATTTCTAATAAATTAATACAGCGCAGCAAGGTACTTTTACCGGAGCCACTCGAACCTAAAATAGCAATTACATCGCCTTTATTGGCAGAGATTGAAACACCTTTGAGAACTTCTAAATCCCCAAACTTTTTATGGAAATTTTTTATTTCTAAACTCGCTACACTCATTGAAAATAATTTTCCCAGATTGTTAGTTTATGACCGCTGTCTTAACGCTTCAAATAAGCAAATACCCGTTGCTACTGACACATTCAGACTGCTCACAGAGCCTTGCATAGGAATCTTGGTTAACTGGTCGCAGTGTTCACGCGTTAAACGACGCAAACCGCTTCCTTCTGCCCCCATAGCGAGCGCTATTGAACCTTTGAAGTCGGTCTGATAAATAGTTTGCTCGGCTTCACCTGCTGCGCCGGTAATCCAGATGCCAAAGTTCTGCAACCACTTCATAGTTCTGGCTAAGTTAGTGACTCGAATTACCGGGACATTTTCAGCCGCACCACAGGCTACTTTTTTTGCAATCGAATTTAAAGGCGCTGAATTATCTTTAGGTACTATCACCGCGTGCACGCCTGCCGCATCGGCAGAGCGTAAGCAGGCGCCCAAGTTATGCGGATCGGTCACTGAATCTAAAATAAGAATAAACGCTGGGCCTTTTAGACCGTTCAAAATATCTTCTAAGTCGCCTTCATCTTTAACTGGCTCTGCTTTGACAATCGCCACCACACCCTGATGACGACCACTAACCAGTTTATCTAGTTCTTTACGAGGAACTTGGGTGTAGCTGATTGAGTTTGATTGAAACAGGCCCAGCAATTTATTTAGACGGCTATCTTCCCGGCCCTGCTGAATTTTGATTTCGACAATACTTTCAGGTTCTTTTAACGCTAAGGCTTCTACGGCATGTAAGCCAAAAACCGTATCCTGAATCATAAACCCGTCACCTTATATCTCTTAAAAATTAATATCACTTTGTAGCACCAGATTCGATTCATAAGCCAACATTCCGCTCCCTGAACACCGTCGAAGGGCCTCCGATAAGAACTCTATAGTGGAGGCCAACACATTTCGACAGGCTCAATGAGCAAAACTCAATCTTTCTTTACTTTGCGCTTTCTAACACCTGCAGTGCGTGAAGATGGCGTTTTTGATGACTTAGTACTTGGCGAAGAGTCATTCTTTTTAGAAGACGCTTTACCGCCAGATTTTGGCTTGCGACCCGTGTTAGATTTTTTAGCATCTGAAGCACGCTTCTTTGAGCTACCTTTTCCACTTCTATCACCTGTCTTTCGATCAGGTGACGAGGCTTTCTTTTGCACTCTTCGGCGGGCTTTCGATTTTGGTTCTGCACTGACTAAAACCAAATCAACTTTGCGCTCTTCCAAGTTGATATTCGACACTTCGACAGTGACGCGATCACCCAAGTTATAACTCATACCGGTACGTTCACCCAATAGGCGATGCTTCTTAGGGTCGAACTGATAGTAGTCACTACTTAAGGTTGATACGTGCACTAAACCTTCAGCATATAGCTCTGCCAATTCAACAAAGAAACCAAAACCAGTGACCGCAGAAATGATGCCTGGAAATACTTCACCCAAATGCTGCTGAAGATATTCACATTTCAACCAGTTCATAACATCACGCGTCGCTTCATCGGCACGACGCTCTGCCATTGAACAATGCTCACCTAAGGCCAGCATTTTATGTAAGTCATAATTGTATTGATAGCTAGAGTGATCTAAGCCATCGGGACGCAGCACATCCTGAGTTTCTTTTTGGCTATAAATAATCGATTTGATACCACGATGAACCAACAAATCAGGATAACGTCTAATTGGTGAGGTAAAATGTGCATAAGCATCGTAGGCCAAGCCAAAATGACCCAATTCTTCTGGGCCGTACACTGCTTGGCTCATTGAACGAAGCAAGACAGTTTGCAGTACGCTGAAATCCGGTCGATCTTTTATTTGCGCTATTAAGGCTTGATAATCGGCAGGGCGAGGCGTGTCTCCCCCCATCAACTGTAGGCCTTGCTCAGATAAAAATGAGCGAACATTTTCTAGTTTTTCTATGGTTGGGCCTTCGTGAATTCGATACAGCGTATGTATTTTATGTCGTGATAAAAACTGTGCTGTCGCGACGTTAGCAGCCAACATACATTCTTCAATAATCTTATGCGCATCGTTTCGTTCAGTCGGTACAATCGCTTCTATCTTACGTTCATCGCCAAATATGATTCGTGTTTCAACGGTATCAAAATCAATTGCTCCACGAGCATGGCGTTGCCGAATAAAGGCATGATAAAGCCCGTACAAAGTCTCCAAATGCGGTACAACTTCAGCGTAATCTTCTCTGAATTCTTTGCCATCATCTGAATTTGGCTCTGCAAGAATGGCTGCTACTTTGGTGTAGGTTAAACGAGCGTGGCTATACATTACTGCTTCATAAAAGCGACTCGTTTCAACTACGCCTTGAGAGCTCACTTCCATCTCGCAGACCATGCATAAACGGTCAACTTGAGGGTTCAGTGAACATAAGCCATTAGATAGAATCTCTGGCAACATCGGCACAACATGATCAGGAAAATAGACCGATGTAGCTCGATTATTTGCTTCTATATCTAATGGATTTTCTGGTTTAACGTAATGGCTCACATCAGCAATGGCAACATAAAGTGTCCAACCACCACCTGGTTTTTGTTCACAATAAACTGCATCGTCAAAGTCACGAGCATCTTCACCATCAATAGTCACTAAAGGTAGATGACGGATATCAATGCGCTGCTGTTTTTCTGCCTCTGTCACTTCCGGCTTAAGTAGCTTTACGGCTTGATCAACCGCAGCAGGCCATTCAAATGGAATATTATAAGATCGAATCGCGACTTCAATTTCCATACCGGGCGCCATATGGTCACCCAATACTTCTATAACTTGGCCTGTCGCGTGGGTACGTTTACTGGGTTGGTTAGTAATTTTCACCACTACATATTGGCCATGCTCTGCACCTAAGGTGTGCTCAGCATCAATCAGAACTTTCTGGCTTATACGATTATTTTCAACTTCGATAAATGCAATATTTCCTTCACGGAATAAACGCCCAACTAACTGTTCAGTATTTCGTTCAAGTACATCGACAATAACAGCATGCTGTTTGCCTTTATGGTCACCGCCATCGCCTCTTATTAAGACACGATCACCATCAAATACCGACTGCATTTGTCTAGCGGAAAGGTAATAATCAGGACCACCTTCATCTAACTTAACAAAACCAAAACCATCACGATGACCTATCACCACACCTTTTTTTAAATTAACTTTAGAACTAGGTAGATATTGATCGCTTCGATTGCAAACTAACTGGCCATCACGGCACATCGCGATTAAACGTCGGCGTAAGGCTTCAATATTGTCAGGATCGGTGAACTCAAAGTCTTCGACTAAGTCCATATGTGTTCCCGGCCCATGGCGTTCATTAAGATGCGCTAGTAAGAACTCTCGACTAGGAATCGGCTTAGAATAATTTTCAGCTTCACGCTGCTGATGAGGGTCATTTAAGTTCGAGTCTGTCATGGCAATCCATTCATTAGATATTTAAAATTTGTTTGAGCAGACTCTCTGCTCATAATTAAGAGAAGTATAGCGCTTATGGCGAATGAAAATCACTTATTAAGCCAGACGCCTATTTAATAGTGACTAAGGTAAACCTAATGTTAGTAACAAGGTATCATGCGAAACACTGACTTTCTTCAAGCTAGCTTTAGCCATTTTATGCTTAGGATCATTTTCATCAAGGCGATAAATCGGGTAGCCAGCTAAAGACCTTTCTAATAGCAACCTTGCTGCTTGGGAGATTTGTGGCATAACAAAGCCTGGAACATGATCAATACTTAAATTCACAATACGAGGGTTAACTAAGTAGAATGCACCCTCTTCTGGCCTATAGTCTACCGAACCAACTAATTCACCTCTTCCAGCACCTTTAAAGCCTTTCAACATCACGACATCAACATTCAAAAACAAAGACACCTCATTACTCGCTTCAAGTAATTCTAATTTTGGCTCTGAAAGTCTGATCACAGCTAAAGGAAGTTTCTTTTCCAAAGGCATATGTAAAGAAATCTGATCTTCGATGACCTGTTTTGGTACTTCGACCGTATAACTTAGAGCTGATGCCCATTGTGTAAGTGAAAAAAACACGAGAAAACAGATGCCTCTTGAAAGTAGTTGAATCATTTTGATTAAGTTTATACCGTAATGAATGAAAAGATAAAAAATCGAAAGCACAGTCTACATCAACTCTCTAATACTCACAGAACAATTAGGATAAAAAGATGATAAAAGCGTATGCAGCAACAAAACCTGGTGGAGAATTAGAGCCATTTGAATTCGAGCCCGGCAAGCTAGGCTCCGATGAAGTTGAAATAAATATTGAGTCCTGCGGTATTTGTCATAGTGATTTAAGCATGCTGGATAACGAATGGGGCTTTACCCAATATCCTTTTGTGCCGGGTCATGAAGTTGTTGGCACAATCTCAGATTTAGGGCCAGATGTTAATAGCTTTAAAGTTGGCGATAGAGTTGGCCTTGGCTGGCATTCTGGCTATTGTTTGAACTGCCAAACCTGCCACTCAGGCGACCATAACCTTTGCCCAAGCGCAGAACCTACTATTGCCGGAAGACATGGCGGCTTTGCCGATAAGGTCCGCGCCCAAGCAACAGCAGTAGTTGCTTTACCAGAAGGCATAGACCCAGATAAAGCAGGCCCTCTTTTTTGTGGCGGCATCACTGTATTTAACCCTCTGATTCAATTTGATATCAAACCCACCTCGAAGGTAGCCGTTATAGGTATTGGCGGCTTAGGCCACATGGCCTTACAATTTTTGAATGCTTGGGGTTGTCATGTCACCGCCTTTACCTCTAGTGAAGCAAAACAAAAAGAGGCCTTAGAGCTAGGTGCGCACGCTGTTTTAGATACGCGCGATAAAAAAGCACTTGAGTCAGTGCAAAATGAATTTGATCTAATCCTGTCAACAGTGAATGTAAAACTGAACTGGAATGCCTATCTAAATACACTGGCACCAAAAGGTCGTTTACATTTTGTCGGTGCCACGCTTGAACCGCTCGATATTGGCGTGTTTTCACTTATTGGCGCTCAACGTACTATTTCAGGTTCACCTGTTGGTAGCCCAGGTACGATCAAAACCATGCTAGATTTTGCTGCCTTACACAACATAGAACCAGTCACACAAACCTATGACTTTAAAGATGTAAATAAAGCAATTAAAGAATTACGAGAAGGTAAAGCACATTACCGAATAGTGCTAAAACATACATCGTAAGTAGAGAAAAACGCAAAAGTCCTGCTTTATAGCAGGCCTTTTGCAATTAGAAACTAGCTAAGAGCTAATCGATCAAGCTACTTATTTAAGCGCTGTTCGATTAGAGTTTGCACCACTGATGGATCTGCCAAGGTAGAAATATCGCCTAAGCTATCTGTTTCATTTGCTGCAATTTTTCTTAAAATACGACGCATAATTTTGCCTGAACGTGTTTTTGGTAAACTTGGCGCCCACTGAATAATATCGGGGCTGGCAATAGGGCCTATTTCTTTTCGAACCCAAGCTACTAACTCGGCTTTCAGCTCATCTGTTTGAGGTGCCTGATGATCATGCATCATACTGACATAGACATAAATCCCCTGACCTTTAATATCATGAGGATAACCAACAACCGCTGCCTCAGCGACCGCAGGATGAGCAACGAGTGCACTTTCAATCTCAGCCGTACCCATGCGATGTCCAGAAACATTCAAAACATCATCAACTCGTCCGGTAATCCAGTAATAGCCATCTTCGTCTCGACGCGCGCCATCACCCGTAAAATACATGCCCTTGTAGTTAGAAAAGTAGGTCTGGATAAAACGTTCATGATCGCCATACACTGTACGCATTTGGCCTGGCCAGCTATCTAAAATAACTAGGTTACCTTCAGCCACACCGTCTAGTATATTACCTTCATTATCAACTATCGCAGGCTTCACACCAAAAAATGGCTTAGTGGCAGAGCCTGGCTTTAAATCTGTAGCACCTGGCAACGGCGCAATTAATATACCGCCAGTTTCTGTTTGCCACCAAGTATCGATAACTGGGCATCTCTCATCGCCCACCACGCGGAAGTACCAATCCCAAGCTTCCGGATTAATTGGCTCTCCGACACTTCCCAACAATCGTAAACTGCTGCGCTTGCTCTTCTTAACTAAACCATCACCTTCAGCCATCATCGCGCGAATAGCGGTTGGTGCGGTATAAAGAACATTTACTTGGTGCTTATCAACCACCTGACCAATACGTGCAAAGTCTGGATAGTTTGGTACACCTTCAAATAATAAGGTTATTGCACCATTTGCAAGCGGCCCATATAGAATATAACTATGGCCAGTGATCCAGCCAAAATCAGCAGTACACCAATAAACATCATTTTCTTGATAGTCAAAAACGACTTCGTGCGTCAATGACGCATAAACCAAATAGCCACCCGTGGTATGCAGAACACCTTTAGGTGTGCCGGTTGAACCCGAGGTATAAAGCATAAATAAGGGATCTTCAGCATTCATCGGCTCTGGCTCACACACTGACGATGCTTTGGCCATTAAGTCTTGATAAGACACATCTCGGCCATCAGTCCAATCAACTTTTCCACCTGTTTTCTTTAGTACAATGACTCGTTCAACTGTCGTCACCATCTTGTTAGCAAGCGCTAAATCGACATTGGCTTTTAAAGGAACCGCCTTGCCTCCTCGTAAGCCTTCATCCGCGGTAATCACACAGCGTGACTTCCCATCAGCAATTCTTGCCGCTAGCGCCTCAGGAGAAAACCCGCCAAATACGACGGAGTGCACGGCACCTATTCGGGCACAGGCCAACATAGCAACGGCTGTTTCTGGCACCATTGGCATATAAATAGTGACAATATCGCCTTTTTTAACGCCTTGAGACTTCAAGACATTAGCAAATTTGCAAGTTTCGTCGAATAATTCTTGATAACTAATATGCTTTGAAACTGAAGGATCGTCTCCCTCAAAAATAATAGCTGTTTGATTTGCCCGCGCTTTCAAATGCCGGTCCAAGCAATTTACCGAGGCGTTAAGCACGCCATCTTTGAACCATTCAATATGTAAGTTATCAGTATCAAAAGACGTGTTTTTGACTTGAGTATATGCTTGAATCCAATCCAGACGCTTACCCTGCTCTGCCCAAAAAACTTCCGGATGATTAATCGATTCTTGATACATTGCCTCATATACGTCTGAGGTATATTTAGTTCTTGATTTTGCTTCAGGCATCACAGGGTGTATTTTGACATTGCTCATAAAATCGGTCCTTATCGCTATTGTTATTTGATTAACTGTAGATGAGGCGATGAATACAGACTAAATAAATTTACTTAGAACTAGAATCCACTAAAGAAGCATACTTAATTGATTCCAACAGGCTTTCCAAAGGAAGGTCTGTGGCAGATGAACGAATTGCCTGAACTAAAGCATGCTGATCCCCAAAACCCTGAGTATCATATCGCGCCTTGCTCATACGGCTATCATGTTGTTTTTTAAAAGAATCTAGACCAATCCGCTCATAGTCATTTAAGAGTAATTGTTTTTGCTCATCATTAAGCTTCTCTAGATCAAGAGAATGCAACAAGCCATGAAGAAGGTCAACAGATGCAGTCCCAAGCCTATCACCATAAGCGTAAATCGCACTAGATAATAATGTGACGACTTGTTCTGGCGTAGTATTTGAGTCACTCATAAAGTGGTTCATTCTCAACCTTAAATCTAACCAAGCTTTTTCAGAACTATCATCGAGTATTTTATTGGCAGAAAAGTCTTCATTTACAGATACGCTAATCGGCGAATAAGGTGCATAAGGCTTCGTCTCGACTTTAATGACATCACTTTGAATTTCATAAGCCTCCTTATCTGAATGCGAAGAATCAGGAACGCTAGATATTCTTGCAGCTTCTACTTTGGCTAGCAGTTGTTTTTGGACTTGAGTTAATGGCTGGACAATTTCAGGTTCTGGGTTTTCTGGCTCAAACTTCGCAGACGCAATATGTGGCTTAT
>CAXBKC010000048.1:0-14091 GCA_963975615.1 uncultured Oleiphilus sp. | reverse complement strand
AAGAATTGATGAACGTTTTTGAAAATCATAAACACCTAATGGCGACGAAAATCTAGCTGTTCCAGATGTAGGAAGAACGTGATTTGGTCCCGCGCAATAATCTCCAAGCGCCTCTGCAGTATATCTTCCCATGAAGATTGCTCCTGCATGTTTAATAAGCGGCAACAAAGCTTCTGGGTCTTCAATAGAAAGCTCTAAGTGCTCCGGGGCGATAATGTTACTTATTTGTGCTGCTTGCTCTAGGCTTTCCACTAAAATAAAAGCCGCTCTAGAGAATAGTGAGGCAGCTATTATCTCTTTTCTTTCCATAGTAGGAAGCAGCTTGTTAATACTCTCCTCTACTTTATTTATATACTCTGCATCAGGGCAAATTAAAATGGATTGTGCGTTTTCGTCATGCTCAGCTTGTGAGAATAAATCCATAGCGATCCAGTCTGGATCTGTAACACCATCACATATAACGAGAATTTCAGATGGACCAGCAATCATATCAATGCCAACAGTCCCAAAAACTTCGCGCTTAGCAGTTGCTACAAATATATTCCCCGGCCCAACGATTTTATCCACAGCAGGTATTGTTTCTGTTCCATAAGCAAGCGCAGCAATCGCTTGCGCACCGCCAACGGTAAATACACGATCTACACCAGAAATTGCAGCTGCAGCTAACACTAACTCGTTAACCTCACCTTTTGGTGTTGGTACGACCATAATGACTTCTTCAACCCCTGCCACTTTTGCAGGAATTGCGTTCATTAATACTGATGAAGGGTATGAGGCTTTTCCACCAGGAACATATAAGCCTGCACGATCAATGGGTAGCACTCTTTGTCCCAGCTTAGTGCCATCTTTCTCAGTAAAATCCCAAGATGGCTGTAACTGTCTTTGGTGATAGTCTAATACTCTTTTTGCCGAGGCTTCTAAAGCATTTCGTTGATCTGTGGGTAAGTTTTCTAATGCTGCGAAAAGTCGTTCTTTTGGAATTTCCAATTCACTGGCATGCTTAACGCTTAAACCATCAAATTTTTTGGTATAAGCGATTAAAGCGCTATCACCATTGTGCTTTATTTCGTGAAGAACTTCTTTTACCACGCCATGTACGTTTGCGTCTAACTGGTCATCCCAAGCAACCAAGTTTTTTAAAGAAGAATTAAAGTCTTTATCACTCGAATTTAAACGCTTAATTTTACTCATGACTTTTCCTGGATACACCTTTTACTTATACATTAATTAATTGCCGGATAGCGTCATTAATCACTAATTACCTACAGCTAGTTCAAGCTTATCAATGATAGGCTGTATTAAAGCATGCTTAATTTTCATTGATGAACGGTTAACAACAAGGCGCGTACTTATAGCGTGTATATGCTCTCTTGGCTCTAATCCATTTGCTTTTAGTGTATTCCCCGTATCCACGATATCTACAATTTCATCGGCCAAACCCAATAATGGCGCCAGTTCCATTGCGCCATATAGCTTAATAATATCGGTTTGAATTCCTCGGCTGGCATAATAAGCTTTAGCTAGATTTACAAATTTAGTCGCAACTTTAATACGACCTTGCGGACTGACTTGTCCTTTTTTAGCGGCCGTCATCAAACTACACTTTGCAATTTGTAGATCAAGCGGTTCATATAATCCATCTGCGCCATGTTCCATGAGTACATCTTTTCCTGTGACGCCAATATCGGCAGCACCATACTGGACATACGAAGGAACGTCCGTTGCTCGGATAATTATCAATTTAATAATAGGGATCGTTGTATCAAAAATCAGTTTACGACTAGTCGTAACATCCTCTAATGGTTCGATTCCGGCAGCCTTCATTAAGGGTAAAGTTTCTTTTAAAATTCTACCCTTGGATAAGGCAATAACTAAGTTATCAGACATAATTAACTCTCTTAAACATACTATTAGACGCTTCCAGTTATCCTAATAGTTAATACTAACCGGGTAGACGTTTAATTGTTGCGCCAAGCAATTGAAGCTTCTCTTCAATACACTCATACCCGCGATCGATATGATAAATTCGATCGACAATGGTATCGCCTTCTGCAACTAGAGCTGCAATGACTAGCGAAGCCGATGCTCGTAAGTCTGTCGCCATAATTGGCGCTCCATGCAGCTGCTCAACACCCGTAATAATAGCTGTATTACCTTCAAGTTTAATGTTTGCACCCATACGAATTAATTCGTGAATATGCATAAATCTGTTTTCAAATACAGTCTCTGTAATTGACCCTGTACCTTCTGCGACGCAATTCATTGCAGCAAACTGGGCTTGCATATCTGTTGGAAAACCGGGATATGGGGCAGTTCTAATTGAAACAGCTTTGGGTTTCTTGCCCATCATATCTAACGCTATCCAATCTTTGCCTGTTGTGATATGAGCTCCAGCTTCTTCTAGTTTAGATATAACAGAATCTAATAGCGCAGCAGATGTATCTTTTAGAAGAACGCTACCACGAGAAGCCGCTGCAGCACATAAATAAGTGCCTGTTTCTATTCGGTCAGGAAGAACATTATAGTGACAACCTTTTAAACTTTTCACACCATCAATTTCGATAGTAGCCGTACCATGACCTTTGATGTTTGCACCCATCGCTATGAGGCATTCAGCTAAATCGACAATCTCTGGTTCACGGGCAGCGTTATTTAAAATGGTTATTCCATCAGCAAGCGTTGCTGCCATCATTAAGTTTTCGGTACCCGTTACAGTTACGGTATCCAGGAATATGTTTGCACCTTTTAAACGGCCATCAGACTTAGCTCTAATATAGCCATCTTCAACTGTAATCGTAGCACCCATTGCTTCTAAACCACGGATGTGCAGATCAACTGGGCGGCTACCTATCGCACAGCCACCCGGTAGAGAAACTTCTGCTTCTCCAAAATGAGCAAGTAGTGGACCTAAGACTAAAATAGAGGCCCTCATGGTTTTGACTAATTCATAAGGTGCCTTAAGGTCTGTAATCGTCATGGCGTTAACTTCAACGCTCATTTTTTCGTCAATTATAAGCTCGACCCCCATTCGTCCCATTAGTTCGATCATGGTCGTAACATCATGAAGGTGAGGTAAGTTACCTACCGTTACGGGTTCGTCAGCTAATAAAGTAGCCGCTAAAATAGGTAAGGCTGCATTTTTAGCGCCCGAGATTCGAATGGTTCCTGATAACTTATTACCACCACTTATGACTAACTTATCCACGATAAAAACCCTTAATAAATAAAAAAGAAAACCTGAAATTAACTAACTGCAGCCCATTCTTCAGGTGTATAGGTTTTGATAATGACAGCGTGAATTGTGCCATCGAGAATGTGTGAGTTTAAGCAGCCGTAAATTAGTTGCTGCTTTTTAACAGGACTCAAACCAGCAAAGACATCACCAATAGCAATAACTTGATAGTGAGAACCATCCGATTGTACTTTAACTTCAATATTGTCTAGCTGTTGTTTAATGATTTTTTCTACATCAGTAGCTTGCATACTTATATACACCAAGATAAATTTGGATTAGGAAGATTTTAATCCTAGGTTTCAGTTTTAATAAAAGAAAGTCGGATATGATACAGGAATCGCTTGCACGACTAAATAAAAAATAATTAATGGCTACACGGCAATTATAAAATCTAACTAGGTTTCAGAAGCAGTCTCAGTATTTGAGTTGTTCAATATACTTTCTATACCACTGACACGAGCCATATTAAATAAGGCTGGAGACATATTTTTATACTTTAGATGTGCAGTAAGTAGTTTTGCGGATCTTAATCCATACAATAAAAATGAAAGTGTTACACTACTAACACTTTCAAGCTTTGAAATATCAAGAATAATGCTTTTACCAGCATTCGAATCTATGCATTTTTTGAGGACGTCCTTACAAGCTATTGCCTCGAAATGTTCGACCGTGCCCGTTAGATAAAAAAGAGAGTCATTTTTGGTATCAATTGATATCACCCCTGGCCACCACCAGCTTTAGCTTGCTCCACAGCACCTTCTAGCTCTAGATCAACAGTCCAACCTTTTATAACTTGATCTAGATTACCCTTATTTTTACGATATTCGAGTTCAAACTTGTCTCTGAAAGCAAGACCAATATTAACGCCGAAAACAATAACGTTTTCCATCATCCACGCCTGTTTTCCTGTTTTGTGCATTGAATAGATAACAGGAAATATTGTTCCATTTCCTGATATGACATCCATATAAACAGATGCTTTTTCATCACTTCTGGAGTTTATTTCAGCTTTAATGACGTTAATTTCGAATACACCGCTATCAATTAGGGTTTTTGTATATGTGGTATATAAGCTATCTTTAAACACCTTCACAAACTGATCTTTTTGGGAGTCGCTAGCTGTTCGGCCATACTTGCCCATCACACGAGCCGCGATGCGTCTAAAATCTACTATTTCACTCAATGATTGATCCATATTTGCAAAAAAACGATCAGGATCAGAACTATAATGTTCTTTTTCTACTTTAAATTTAACGAGGAGGTCTTGGACACTTTTTTCTACTATTTTTCTAACGACCTCAGATTGATCTTCGCTTTTAGCATAAGTTGATATCGTCATACTCAGTAACAACAAAAGAATTACTGACGCTATCGCTCTATATTTTCCGTTAATTATTAACATGCTTCATCCTGATTTTTGGATCATTACTATTTGATTAAGTTGGATTTAAAGACTACTTCTGCTTGATGCAAAAGCGCCAATTAATTTTTCTAAATTTAGCGCGGACTGAGTATCAAAAATAGTATCGCCATCTGACAAGATGTCCGGGTCACCACCGATACTTAAAGAGACATATTTTTCACCCAGCAATCCCGCTGTTTGAATAGAAGCAACTGTATCTGCTGATAAATTGTCGACACTTTGGTAAATTTCCATTTCAACTAAGGCTCTAAATGCTTTTTTATCTAATGTTACCGCACTTACCTTACCGACAGTTACACCTGCAACAGATACTCGACCTCGTACAGACAGACCACCCAAGTCATCAAATTGAGCATAAACACGGTAAGTCTCTTTTTGTGAATCTAGAGATAAGCCGCTAACCTGAATGGCTAAGAAACCAAGAGCAGCAAAACCAATAATGATAAATACACCTACTATGGCTTCTATTGAACGGGAGTACATATAAATTAATCCTTATTATCAAATTGGCCACTTCGGGCGCACTTAAAACTTTAAATCAAATAGAGCTAAACATTACAGCGGTTAAAATAAAATCTAAACCAAGCACTGATAAGGACGAGTAAACCACTGTTTTTGTGGTCGCGATACTTATACCCTCAGAGGTCGGTACGCTATCATAGCCCTGAAATACCGCAATCCAGGTACATACAACCCCAAACACAACTGCTTTAATCATGCCATTCAGAACATCTTCTTGGAAGTTTACACTTTGCTGCATGTTAGCCCAAAATGAACCTTCGTATACACCTAACCAATCTACACCAACCAATAAACCACCAAATATACCTACAGCACTAAATATGGCAGCTAATAAAGGTAAAGAAATAAACCCAGCCCACAATCTAGGGGCTATAACGCGTTTAATCGGGTCTACCCCCATCATTTCCATACTACTCAACTGCTCAGTTGCTTTCATTAAACCTATTTCGGCAGTTAAAGCTGACCCAGCACGACCAGCAAAGAGCAGCGCCGCGACCACAGGGCCTAATTCACGAACAAGTGTCAAGGCAACCATTTGTCCTATGGCTTGCTCAGAGCCGTAATCAATTAATATTGTATAGCCTTGTAAAGCTAGTACCATGCCGATAAAGAGGCCAGATATAACAATAATGACAAGAGAAAGAACACCAACGTAATAGATTTGTTTTAGTAAAGAACTTAACGACTTTAAAGAAAACGATAAACCAACTACAGCTCGAACAAAAAAGATACCTGCACGTCCAAGCGATGAGATAAAGTCGATAGTCGACTGCCCTCTTCTAACTAAAAAATCTAACACAAAATGCTCTCATATAAGTTGAAATCTTAAATGTGGTTCAAATTACCACTTGAAAAGTGGCTACATAATAAAAGAATCATACCACCTAACCAATCAAATCTGTTTCAAATTTATTTGCTGGATAATGGAACGGAACAGGGCCATCGGGCAAACCGTTTAAAAATTGACGAACAAGTGGCGATCCTGATTGCTTTAGCTCGTCTGGCGGGCCTTCTCCAATAACTACACCATCAGCTAAAATAACGGCATGATCACAAATACTTAATGCTTCTGGTATATCATGCGATACAAGAACGCTGGTCAAGTCTAAGGCGTCATTTAATAAGCGAATAAGTTGAACCAGTACACCCATTGCAATAGGGTCTTGGCCTGCAAAAGGTTCATCATATAAAACTAGGTCTGGATCAAGCGCAATACTTCGCGCTAACGCAACGCGTCGAGTCATGCCGCCAGAAAGTTCAGCAGGCATTAAGTCTCTTGCGCCTCTCAAGCCAACAGCATTTAGTTTCATCAAAACAATGTCACGAATCATATCTTCCGGAAGTTTTGTATGCTCCCTTAATGGAAAGGCTACATTTTCAAAAACAGACAAGTCAGAAAAAAGCGCACCACTTTGAAAAAGCATGCCCATTTTTTTTCTTACTTCAAACAACTGTTTACGATTAAAGTGCGCTACGTTATCGCCATCAAGAATGATATCACCCTTAGTTGGCTTAAGTTGACCACCAATCAATCTGAGTAGGGTTGTTTTACCTGTTCCGCTAGGCCCCATTATTGCCGTTACTTTTCCTCTAGGAATTTTCAGATTAGCACCGCTAAAAATACTTCGATGTCCTCGAGTAAAATGTAAATCATTAACTGTTATATAAGAATCCAAGGGAGCTAAAACCTAATTGTTGTTGGAGTAAGAGGTACGCTATTAAAACAAAGCCTATGGTGATAGCCAAGCCATTTACTAAAAAATAATTTGCACTACTAAATTAACTTACGCAAAATGCCACCCATTGTGTTTTTTAAACTATTTTCTTGTCCATTTCTATTTGCATCGAAATTTAAAAGCGAACCCTTAGTTGTTGATTTTATGGACAGTTTTCCAGAACACTTCAAATTAATAAATTCAACTACTATTGCTTTGGAGTGTAGCCTGTTTTTAAAAAGGCCAACGCTTCACCATTAGGATTATGATGTTTTATGACTAACAACTATATCGAATCTGCAAAAAGAACCATTGAAATCGAGCAGAAAGCAATTTCGGCCTTGTCCGATAGAATCGATCAATCTTTCGCGGATGCTTGTGAATTGATGAAAGCTTGCAAGGGGCGCGTCATAGTTACAGGCATGGGAAAATCAGGACATATAGCGAATAAGATTGCAGCAACATTAGCTAGCACCGGCACCCCCTCCTTTTTCGTTCACCCTGGCGAAGCGAGTCATGGAGACTTAGGCATGATCACCGGAAGTGACGTTGTACTCGCTATATCAAATTCTGGAAATACGGCTGAGATTACTACCATTCTGCCGCTAATTAAGCGTATGGGTGCACCGCTTATTAGCATGACAGGGAATAAAAAATCGACCCTAGCAACACAAGCGAATATTCACTTAGATATTAGTATCAAGGAAGAAGCCTGCCCATTAGGTTTAGCACCAACTTCAAGCACAACTGCTACACTAGTCATGGGAGATGCCTTAGCTGTTGCTTTACTTGAGTCGAAGGGTTTTTCTGAAACTGACTTTGCTTTTTCTCACCCTGGCGGCAGCCTTGGCAAGCGGCTCTTTTTAACTGTTAAAGACATCATGCATACAGGCGATCGAATTCCAATAATTAAAGAAGGCACTCTTTTATCCAAAGGCTTATTAGAAATCTCTGAAAAAGGCTTTGGCATGACAGCTGTCATTAATTCAGAAAACAAGTTGACTGGTTTATTTACAGACGGGGACTTAAGACGAGCTTTTGATGCCAAAATTGACATGCTCACAACAACGATAGACGAGCTAATGACAACAAACTGCAAAACTATTCATGCTGATATTTTAGCGGCTGAAGCGCTTACTATAATGGAACAAAACAAAATTACCGGACTTCTAGTCACAGATGAAAATAACACAGCAATAGGGATTGTTCACATGCACGATCTAATTCATGCGGGAGTTATATAATGCATTCTTTGTTATCCGATAATCTAAAAGACCGACTTAGTAATATCAAGCTATTAGCTCTCGATGTAGATGGGGTAATGACAGATGGCTCAGTCTTTTTCACTGCGTTGGGTGATGAAATGAAATCATTCAATATTCTTGATGGCCAAGGCATCAAGTCGCTACTAAAAAATAATATAGAAGTCGCCGTTATCACAGGACGTACCTCCCCGCTTACAGAAAAAAGAGCAAAAGATCTTGGAATTAAACACATAACGCAAGGTCGGGAAGATAAGAAGATAGCGCTTTTAGAGCTATGCAAAAAATTAGATATTTCTGAACAGGAAGTTGCCTACGTTGGTGACGACCTTCCTGATCTATCAGCTATAAAGTTATCAAGTGTTGGCTTCACAGTGCCGAATGCACACGCTTATATAAAGAAACATGCTGATTACTGCACAAACCTTCGAGGTGGAGATGGTGCAGTTCGAGAGGTATGTGACCTTATCTTAAGCGCCAAAGGCTTATTTGATGACTACTATAGCGCTTACTTAGGCTAAAATTAATGCAAAAAATCAAACCACAGCTAATTAGATTCGGGCTTATTGGAATTGGCGCCGTACTTCTTATTTATGCATTAAATATTGCAGAAAATACAAATTCTGTTACTGGCTCTGATATTTTAACTGATCCATCAGAACAAAAACCTTCGGCATACCTAACAGAAAGTACGTTTAATATTTTTGATACTAATGGGAAACTGTCAAAACTTTATGCTTCAAAAGCATTTTTCTATGCCGATAAAGACTCAATCACAATTGAGCTCCCTCGCTTCTCGACTAGTCACACCAACGCAAACATGCAATTAACCGCTAATAAGGGATATTACAACCCTACCGAAGAAACATTAATTTTAGAGGGTAATGTGATCGCAAAACAAATAGAAGAAGGAAATCTTTCTTGGCAATTGCTTAGCAATACACTAGATATAGATAACAAACTGGGTACCTTATCTACACAAGACAAAGTAACAATTTCCTATGGCTCGCACTCACTAAGTGCGGTAGGTTTTGAAGGCTCATTCAGTCAGAAGGAAATCAAACTATTATCAAAGGTAAGAGGTAAATATGTTCTTTAAAATCAAATTGGTACCCTTTTACGCACCATCAATAAGCTCACGTCATATCCTCGTACTATCTGTCTTATTGCTACCCATGACAGCTTTTGGAATTGACCCTAACAGTAAAGAGCCTATCGAGATAGAGTCTGATAGAGCAACCTTAGATGATAAAACTGGCTCCTCTACATATACTGGTAATGTGATTATTTCTCAAGGAGAGTCACAACTTGAAGCCGACTATATTATCGTGAACTCAAAAGATAGAAAAATCAGCTCCATAGTTGCAACAGGCACACCTGCTCACTTTGTACAACAGAATGATGATAAAGGCGCCACTACTCACGGTTATGGAAATTCAATTTCCTATAGCACAGAATTAGAGTCACTTACCTTTAAAGGCAATGCTC
Organism: uncultured Oleiphilus sp.; assembly: GCA_963975615.1. Classification (GTDB taxonomy): domain Bacteria; phylum Pseudomonadota; class Gammaproteobacteria; order Pseudomonadales; family Oleiphilaceae; genus PZPK01. The sequence goes on along the minus strand of CAXBKC010000048.1, from coordinate 4,446 downwards.
GCCTAATTCAAGATCAAAACTCATTTTCTGGTGAAGAGATAGAATATGATGTTACTAAAAAGGCTATAAAAGCCAAAGGAGATGAGAGTGTTGGCTCTCGGGTTAAAATTCAGTATTACCCCAATACAACAAACAAATAATCCACATAGATACAAGTAACATTCACTCTCAGAACACTTAAAATTATATGAAAACACTAAGAGCCGACAATTTAGCGAAAAGCTATAACAAACGACAGGTAGTAATCGATGTCTCTCTAGAAATCAATAGCGGGGAAATTGTTGGCTTACTCGGCCCTAATGGCGCCGGTAAAACTACGTGTTTCTATATGATAGTTGGCCTTGTAAGGCATGATAACGGGCGCATCTTTATCAATGACAAGGACGTAAGCAATTTGCCCATGCATGGCAGAGCCAAAGCCGGTCTCGGCTACTTACCTCAAGAGGCTTCTATTTTTCGAAAGCTTTCCGTGAAAGATAATATTCTTGGTGTTCTTGAAATAAGAAAAGACCTAAATAAGTCTCAACGTCTAGAAAAGATGGAAACACTGTTAAAAGAATTTCATATCACGCATATAAGAGACAGCTTAGGAATGGCGCTTTCTGGCGGCGAAAGAAGACGAGTCGAAATTGCCAGAGCCTTAGCTATGGAACCAGACTTCATCTTACTAGATGAACCCTTTGCCGGTGTTGACCCAATATCTGTTAGCGATATTAAAATGATAATCATGCACTTAAAAGAAAAAGGTATTGGTGTTTTAATTACCGACCATAATGTTAGAGAAACACTAGATATCTGTGAAAAGGCGTATATTGTGGGTGGTGGTCATATTATTGCTTCTGGTACGGCAAATGATATCCTTTCGAATAAAAAAGTAAGGGAAGTATATTTAGGCGACCAGTTTAAACTCTAAATCTTTACCAAAAGAAAAAGCAGATAACTTTCTGCCTATTTATTGATCAAAAACAACGATTTGCACAAAGTTACCGTAAATAAACGGTATTTTGTTTCACAAGCAGCTAAGGTAGCACTACACTATAAAATGATAGCTTTTTAATTCAAAGAAACAGACAAACCATTTCTCTTGGAAATGCATAAGCGAAAATTCATGATCCTTAGTTTAAGTTTTATTTTATTGAGAACCAGCAATATATGAAGGTATCTCTGCAGTTAAAGCTGGGTCAACAGCTGACCATGACACCCCAGTTGCAACAGGCAATACGCTTGCTACAACTATCGACATTGGATCTTCAACAAGAAATACAAGAAGCGTTGGAGTCTAATCCAATGCTTGAGCTTAATGAAGATGAGTCAGGAAACTCTGGCGCTTCGGATTCTGACTCAAATTCATCAGACAAAAACAACCAAGATGAACCTACCTCAGGCTCTGATGACTATTTAAATACTTCAGACTCACCCAACAATTCTGATAATACTAACTCTACTGAGCCAAGCTCCGACGATTGGTCGGATAATATCCCAGATGATTTACCTGTGGATACAGTTTGGGAAGACATCTACCCAAACAATGCGCCATCAAGTGGAAGCGCCTCAGAAGATGATCTTGATTCATTTGAAAGCAGAAACTCACAAGTAGAGTCTTTAAACGATCACCTTCAGTGGCAATTAAACCTAACACCGATGACAGATAGAGACCGGTATATCGCGATATCCATTATCGACTCTACAAATACTGACGGTTATTTAAGTGCAAGCATTGAAGAACTTTACGAAGACTTATATTCCGAAGAAGATGAAGACCCGGTTGAACTAGATGAAATTCAAGCTGTACTAAAGCGCATTCAACACTTCGACCCTCCAGGTGTTTTTGCTAAAGACTTACCTGATTGTTTAATACTACAATTAAAACAGCTCCCGCCAGATACACCCTGGTTAGGACAAGCGAAGTTAGTTATTAGTCATTACCTGAATCTACTTGCTAACCGAGATTACGCGCAGTTATTGAGAAGAAGCCGGTTAAAAGAACATGAGCTAAAAGAAGTGATTGAATTAATTCAATCACTTAATCCCCGACCTGGCGAATCAATTGCTTCAGCAGAACCGGAATATGTCATTCCTGATGTTATCGTCAAAAAAGAAAAAGATAGATGGTGTGTAGAGCTCAACCCAGAAATTGCGCCCAAAATTAGAGTTAATAATAGTTACGCTTCATACATTAAGAGAGCAGATAACAGCCAAGATAACACCTACTTAAAAGATCAATTACAAGAAGCAAAATGGTTTATAAAAAGCCTTCAAAGCAGAAATGAAACCTTGCTAAAAGTTTCTAGCCAAATAGTATCTCATCAACAAGGCTTTCTTGACTATGGCGATGAGGCAATGAAACCATTAATATTGCACGATATCGCAGAAGCTGTTGATATGCATGAATCAACTATTTCACGCGTTACAACACAAAAGTATATGCATACGCCTAGGGGTATTTTTGAACTTAAGTATTTCTTTTCCAGCCATGTCGGAACCGCTTCTGGTGGAGAATGTTCATCTACAGCAATACGTGCAATTATTAAAAAACTTGTAGCCGCAGAAAGTGCAAAAAAGCCCTTAAGTGATAGCAAAATAGCAGACATACTAAAGGATCAAGGTATTAACGTAGCTAGACGCACCATCGCAAAATATAGAGAGTCTATGAATATACCGCCCTCTAATGAACGAAAGCGTCTAGTATAACTAACAGAAATCGAAAACAGATCGGAATAACGAAAAAAGTTTTGCCTCTTACTTTATTCTGAATAATCAAGTAAGAAGGCTTTAGGAAGTAGTTACTTAGCTTAATTGACTAAGTCATTACTAAAATAAAGATGATAGGAGAAACTTATGCAATTAAATATTACTGGCCTTCATGTTGACCTAACTGACTCCCTTAAAGATTACGTCACCACAAAACTGCAAAAATTGGAAAGACATATTGACAGTATCAACAACGTTCAAGTCACACTCTCCGTTTTGAAGCAGCGCCAGATTGCTGAAGCAACCATCCATCTAAGTGGCGCCGAAGTTCATGGCACAGCAGAAAATGAAGATATGTATGCCGCGATAGATTTGCTAGTGGATAAATTAGATAGACAAATCCTAAAGCATAAAGAAAAGAAAGTAGACCGTTCTCATGGCAACACTTCTCGTTAACCTGAGAGCAAACAGAGTATTAACATGTCTAATCATACCATTACAATTGAGGCAATTTTATCTCCTGAGCTAACCCAAACGGGTTTGCCCGGGGGAAGTAAGAAAAAAATTCTTCAAGAAGTAGCCACTCAAATTTCAAGACAATTCCCTCACCTTGAAGAAGACGTTATCTTCGAAAACCTGATAGCTCGTGAAAGGCTAGGAAGTACAGGTATAGGACAGGGAATTGCAATTCCTCACAGTCGATTAGAAAACCTAGAGCAAGTAATTGGATGTTTATTTACTTTAGAAGAGCAAATAGATTTTGATGCAATCGATAACAAACCAGTCGATATATTGTTTGTATTGATTGTACCGATTGAAGCAACAAGTGAACACCTTGAGCTTTTAAGCCAAATAGCTGAAAAATTTAATAAAATTGAGTTTTGTGAAGAAATTCGCTCCGCTACATCCGGAGAAGAATTATATAAAAAAGTAATTGGCTTAGTTTGAAAATAATCCATAGAATAGCTTAATTGAAACCTTGATAAGCGCAGTAATACTAGTCGTGCAAAGGCCTCTAATTAGAATTATTTAATGGGTAGTCTGGTCATTCTATGAAATTAGTTATCGTCAGTGGACGTTCGGGTTCTGGTAAAAGTACAGCTCTTCACGTGTTAGAAGACTTGGGCTTTTACTGTATAGATAATTTGCCAGTAGGTTTATTATTAGAGCTAGGCAAACAAGCATTCAACGGAAATGATAAGCGCCTGGAAAATATTGCCGTTAGTATTGACGCAAGAAACCTTCAAAATGGAATTGATACATTTCCTGCATTTTACGAAGCTTTACAGCATGAACTTGTACAAATTGACATTATATATCTTGATGCACACAGTGATACCCTCTTAAAAAGGTTTAATGCCACACGACGTAAACACCCTCTTAGTGACTCCACACTTTCGTTAACAGAAGCGATAGAAAGTGAGAAAGATCTACTCGTGCCTCTTGCGACCAAAGCCGATCTCGTCATAGATACGACGCACCTATCTTTATATGAACTGCGTGATTTAATAAAAATTCGTGTATCGGGAAGAAAATCACAAGAGCTCGCCTTATTATTTCAGTCATTCGGTTTCAAGCATGGTGTTCCAAGTGATGCAGACTATGTGTTTGATGTCAGATGCCTCCCTAACCCTTACTGGGATCCAAAATTAAGAGCCTATACAGGATTGGATAAACCAATCATCGATTTTCTTAGCACTCAAAAAGACGCTCAAAGTATGAAAATGGATATTATTGAATATCTAGAAAAATGGC
>CAXBKC010000047.1:0-14398 GCA_963975615.1 uncultured Oleiphilus sp. | reverse complement strand
TGGAGGGGTTATTGCCCTTTGGATACGTGATATTCCCTTATCTATAACTGCAGGTGTCGGGTTTATTACCCTATGTGGAGTGTCCGTACTCACTGGCGTGATGATGGTGTCGGCGTTTAGAGGCAGCTTAAATCAAGGTGATGATATCGATACATCGATACTACAAGGTGCGATGTTGCGCTTGCGTCCTATATTGATGGTCGCTTTGGTAGCAGCTCTAGGTTTTCTACCCATGGCGCTTAATACCAGCACCGGTGCAGAAGTACAGCGTCCCTTGGCGACAGTAGTTATAGGTGGAATTATCTCCTCCACCTTGTTAACACTGCTGGTACTGCCAGGCTTATACCGAATGGCTTACCGAAGGCCTAAAGATATTACTGAAAGTAATGAGAACCAAATGACATCTTAATACTTAATAATCTGACCATATGAGAGGAGAGTTCCCCCACTTATGGTCAGATTAACCTAATATATGAAAAACAATTGTTTAAATCATGGAGAGTATCAACATGAAACAAATTAAGGCATTTATACATCATGTCCGTTCTGCCATCGTCGTCGAAGCTTTACGTGATGCCGGATATAGCAATATAACCCTGCTTGATGTGAAAGGGACATTAAAACCACTTAGCGAATCTGAACAATCTTACTCGACAGATGCAGGAGTCGTTATCTCTGAGATTCGAATATCATTGGTATGCGAAGATTCACAAGTTGATGAGGTCACAGGCATTATTCGTAAAACTGGACGTATTGGAACGCATATCTCCGGTTGGGTTTATGTTAGCCCCATAGAGCAAGCTTTACCCATTGGCGGACCTGAAAAGTAAAAACGGAATTTCATTCTTAAAGCTAACATGTATGAAAAACAAAATTGACTCATATGTGTTAGCTTATTGAGGTCTAAATATCCAATCTATCGATGAATTCATGGTGATACTTCTTTCAGGACATCAAATTAATTCTATAAGTAGTTAATGCAATTATTAACAACAGGCTTAGTAAATATAGGGATAATCCTGAATAAAAAGAACACCAATAAAGATCACGCCAGCTAGCTAAAAAAATAAAACCGGTAAACTATCAATGCACAACCATAATCACAGCACCAATCACGATTCCTCTAAACGTATTGCTTGGGCCTTTTTCCTTAATGTCGGTTTTACTATCATCGAGTTTATCGGAGGCTGGCTTACTAACAGTACTGCCATCATGGCAGACGCTGTACATGACTTGGGTGATAGTTTGTCCATCGGTCTAGCCTGGTTTTTATCGCATGTGAGCAATAAGCCCGCGAGTGGAAGTTATAGCTACGGCTATCGGCGTTTTTCTCTGTTGGGATCACTTATTAATGGGGTGGTCCTGGTAGTTGGTTCTCTTTGGGTACTCAGTGAGGCCATACCGCGCCTACAAAACCCGGAAATGCCTGTCGTAAGTGGTATGTTGGGCATGGCAATTTTCGGCATAGCGGTTAATGGTTTTGCTGCTTATAAACTCAGTAAGGGGCAAACCTTAAATGAGCGAGTCTTAAACTGGCATTTAATGGAAGATGTATTGGGCTGGGTCGCTGTATTCATCGTTTCTATTGTACTCATGTTCGCTGACTGGCCTATTCTCGACCCCATTTTATCCATTGCTTTCACCTTATTTATTGTCTTTAATGTGTTTCGTAATCTGCGGGAAACAGTCCGACTATTTCTACAAGCCGTACCGGATAAACAGCTTCAAAATCAGATTGAAGCAATCCTTAAGGATTTAACCGGTGTAGAAGAAGTGCATCATTTTCATTTGTGGTCATTGGATGGCGAACATCATGTGTTAACTGCACACCTTGTGCTATCGCGCTCAATTGATGTAGCTGAACACTTGAATTTAAAGCAGACAATCGCTAAGAAACTGAAATCTTTTGATCTCGAACATACCACGATTGAGTTTGAGTTTGAAAATGAGCTCTGCCGTGATTCATTTCAGTAAAGGTTGATTGCTTTATCTTATGTCTTTATACAAGCAATAGATGTGAAGTCCACATACACAAATTGAATTGGGTTATATCGTTGCAAAAGTTTTTACTTAGTTGGTGCAATTTTTATTTACTCTATTTATTTTGTAACTATTCAGCACTCTTAGTCATCTGGTCCATTTTCTGCTGAATGAACTCTGGCCACTCGCCCCTAAATAAACACTCAAGAGCTTCGCCAACACCAATTTGGTTTTTTCTGCAGGTCGATAAATAGCTACGAATCAAACAAAATGTCTCCGCACCATCTTTAGATCTGAAACAACCAGAAATCTTTTGCTGAACTTTGGTCATACGAATATCCCGCTCACCCTGATTGTTGGTGAACGGAACCTCTACATTTTCCATAAAGCGCAACAGGTCACCTTCATAATCTCGAAGTCGTTCAAGAAGGTTACGTGATTTACTGCGCTTTAATCGACCCCGTTTGGGCGTGCCCTTTGGCCTTTCTGGCTCTGGACATTCAATATTGGCTTCGTCGAGTATGTGGCGGTATTTATTACGCCATTTTTTTGCTTTGCTGGCAGATAATTTCCCTCCGGCATCGAGTACCGCGACATTAATCTCTTCTAACAGTTCGTACATTTTATGAGCCCATTGCTGTTCATCTTGCTCAAAAGCGCGGGTTAATTCACGCAAGTGATGGGCATTACACAGGGAGTGAGTGCAATCATATTTGTAATACGGCTTCCAATGATCATGACACAAAGTTCCCTGGAATTTTGGTAAAATGCCTATGGCGTCAATCGCCTCACATCCTCGTTTTTCATGCGGATAGAAGTAAGTCCATTTAGAGTTAGAGGCATTGTGCAGCCAAACTCTGTCTCCGTTAATATTAATACCTGTTTCATCCGCATGCACCAGCATTGACTGGGATAACTGGTGTTTAGCCAAACGGTCAAAGTCAGATAAACGCTGATATGCATCACGGTTAAAATTGTACACAGAGCCTGCGCTGATCGGGATGTTAAACAACTCAGAAAAGTGCGTTTGAATTCGCTCATAAGGGATTAACTGAAACATCGACATATAAACAGCATTCGCTTTTACGGATGCTCCATATTGAATTGGCCGCGATACACCTTCAGGAAATTCTGCCACGTATCGGTCACCCAATTCATTTTCTATAATCTGGGCGCGATATTCTGTGATGAACCGTGAAATACGAATATCAACAACTTGACGACTTTCATGACCCGCATCATGATAATTTCCAGCGGGCAACGTACTTTGGTCAATTTCAATAGGCTTAATCAAGTCAGGGTCATCTGACGGCATCAGTGTTGATCCATTATGACCTATCTGCCCTCCAGGGCTTTTCTTATCTGAATTCTCATCATTGCTTTTATTATTTTTTCCTCTGTTCGGATCACTGGAAGGCGGTTTGCTGCTGTTACGGCTATTGAGCCCCAACCGGCCAACCAAGAGCGTTACCACAAGCAACAACATTTCAACAGAAGCGACCATGGCAGGCGATAGATCTTTTTCTTCTTGAAGTAGCTTTTTAACTCTTTCTATCGTGGCATTTATATCAACTGAATCAACGGTCACAAAGAAGTCCTGTGCAGTAATAATTTAGGTGCTTATTATCTCACAGGTTTTTAGATGTGATTTTTTGCTTCTGAGTTAAGCTGTACGGAAAATTAAATTTCAAACCTAGGTCGAGGATACCTTGCTCAGGTTAACACCGTGCAGGAGTTTCTATGGCTTTGTGCAGTAATGTTTGTAGCTGTTGTCGTTTGGCTGCCGGATTTTTGTTTTCCCGCTAAAAAAGGTGTCAATAGAAAAATACTTTCATCTGCAAATAATTATGCTGAATAGTTACTTTATTTTTTTGTAAACCAGATAAGGACACCACTGAGCCCGAGTATAATGAATAAAATTGCCATAAAGTCCATTAGGTAAACGCCCCAATCTCCACATAAACGACCACTGTGTAAGTCTAGCAAAAAGCGTTCCCAATTTATACCGGGGCCAATATAGAAACTCACTAAGGTATCTCTAAGATTATTTGGAAGATTGCCCGGCAGAGACCACTTAGCGGATGCTTGAGAGTTGGTATGTCGCCAGGTCAGCTGGTCGATATCGAGTTGATATGATATTCCTTCTGATTGTAAACATAATTGCTGAGTACAATAACCTATATTATCTAGGGGGAGTGGAAGCCCATGCTGCTTTCCAATTCGTTCAATTAACTCACCATCAGCAGTAAATACTAATAGTTCGTGATTGCAGGCTACCAACCAAGATTGATCATATTTAGCCACGCCGACTAAATAACCTTTACACTCGATAAATTCTTTGGTGCCAAAATAGAGTTGGCCGCCTTCTACTTGAGATATCCAGTCACCCTTGAAATTAAAGCTGATGATGTCGGTTTTTTCAATGCCATAAAACAACTGCGCAATTGATAAGGGCAGGTGATTTTTGCTAAGGCCAAGTGAGTAGGAATGATTCAGTAAAATACCTGTAATAGAAAGCATTAAAATGAAAAATGCCGCCATCAAACCTATTCGGCGATGCCAGGGCCAAAGAATTAAACGTAATTTTCGTTTTAACATGTATTGACGAATGCTCGGTTTATAGAGTTATATTATTGGGAGGATGATTGGCTAAAGTTAGTTTGTTGATGAAAAAGAAGCGCCAGCATTGCGACTCTTTTTACGGCTCTGACAGATAGTGTTGCACCAGATATACCGTCTATATCGTGACTCAATTTATAATCTTCTTCATTAATAAATAAATTAAGATTATTAAATTGCTTAGTAAAAAAAGGATAGGCAACTTCCCCGCCACGACTTTCTCTAAACTCTAGAATTACCACATCAATTATTTGATTATTTTCTATGACAACGCCAATAGTAATTGGTAGTTCCTTACCAATTTCATCTAGTATCCAAGCTGTGCGTTTGTTTTGTCCAAAATAGCGGACTCTTAATTCTTTAAAGCTGTGACCAAGTAGTTTTTCAGCCTTAATGCGTAGGTCCTGGTTTAGCCATAAAGTTTGCCATCTTAATTCACTTTCAGGAAATGCCTGATTGTGAAACTTCTCAACAGATATTACTTCTGCTTGACTAAAGATGGATAGACTTAAAGTCAGTAAAAAAGTGAACAATTTATTTTTAAACATAAGCATGATACTTAAAGGGGTGCTTGCACCCCTGATCTGAGAGTTTTCTTTTGTGTTTGAAATAAGCCTTAGTAAGACCAACCTACACCAAGATTAATACCATCAAATTCATCTTGACCCTTCGGTACAGTTTGATTCTGATAGTCTGCTTTCAATACAACAGAGTCAGCCAACCAGTAGTTAACACCCAAGTCTAATTGAGTTATTTCACTGTCAGCGCTATCACTTGCCTGATTATCCCAAGCACCATAACGTGCAAAGACACCTACTTTCTCAGTGGCTTTAAAGGAGGGTTCGATATACCAACCTTTTTGTTCGTCAGCGCCTGTTTTTGTCGCTGACAAGGCTTTATCAAGATTCCAACTGGCATAAAGTGCACGCAATGCAAAAGGCCCAGTCTGATAAGTTAAATGAGTTTCGAGTAACACCCCATCAATATTAGTTGCGCCAGATGAATGTGTTTCACCTTGTAATATGTCTTCTTGATATTGAAGTGTTGCTGCTAACTCTAAGCCTTGAATTCCAGTATATTTAATACGAGCAGTATAAGAGAAATCATCAGCTTTTGCCTCGCCTGCTTTTTGACGACCATCTCTGATTTTATACTTACCGTCTTCCAAATATAGTCCAGATGTTAGCGCAGCATCATAACTTAAACCTTCAGCTATTTCTCCCGAAAGTGAAACACCACCTTCCCACCAGGTAGCTGGAATTATATTTTTCTCAACTGAATTGCGTTCAACACCGTAAAATGTGTCAGGCTCATGTGTTTCATTCAGAATACCTACAGGCATTAGAAAAGTACCTGCTTTGGCGCTTTGAGTTTCTGAGTAATCCCATTCGACAAATGCTTGTTCAACTTCGACTTCACCGACCTGGCCCTCACCAGAAATACTATGCTCAACTTCGAGTTCGGAATAGAAACGAACATCATCTGTGAATTGATGACCAAAGAATAGTACAAAACGGTGAAGATCAAGTTCATCTTTATCATCTTTGCCGCCATCTAACTGGTTATCCAGATTGTTATAATGCATCTCACCATAACCACCAACAGTTGTTTTTTCTGCCCATGCCGCTAATTTTGATCCAGCTGAAACGTTATTTTCTATTGCATCTGCAGCGGCAGATATTTTTATTTCTGTTTCATTTAATTGTGTTGTAAGTGCTTTAATTTCAGTTTGTTGCTCTTGAATTTTTTGCCACATATCTTCTGAAGTAGGGGTTGCGTAAATCGATACAGAAGCAGTAGTGACAGCTGCTGCCAATAAAGTTTGTTTAAACATTTAGCTAAATCTCCAAGGGTTGCACGTAGTTTTGCCGAAATGGCTTTATAGTGAATGGGCCATAGTTTAATAGGAATAATTCCCATTATCAATAGAGATACGAATGATTATTATTTATATTTACATAAAAATATTAAGTGCCATTTCATTTCTCATATTTTTGTAAAAGTTAGGGGCATTTCGACATTACATTGGAGAAAAGTTCATTATTCGGGGTCAGCGATGTAACTTCATGCTTCACTATAAACTCATTAAGGAAAACTTTTGTATATTGAAAGGAAACGCTTTAGGTTGAAGGTGAACAATTATCTAGTCTGTGTATAATAATCGCTTTGGCTGTTTTCCGTTGCCTATTGAAAATCTAAAAACCAAGACAATTAGGCCAAACAAAATTTAACCTCCAACGGCAAGTTATGGCACACACTCGTCATTGACGCGTAGGCGACAATCCATTGTTCTAGTCGTTGAAGCATTTGCAGATTAATACCTTCAGCCTCGAACAGCTTAAACCATGGATCCCGTAACGAGTGCGGGATGACGTAAACTAGAGTTGAGTACCGCCTGATCGGCAATGACAGAAACGCGGTCTTTTTAAGTCAACGCCGGATTGTACGACGAGGACGAATCCTGAATTTGAAAGTGTTAGCTTGAGATCTAGCCGATACAAATTAGCTCATTTCAAATCGAAAGTGTACCAACCTTCCGCCTGCCCTATCCCTACTAACCTGATCCGGCTGACATGAATAGGCCGTAAACCTGGCTAAAGAACAAAGCAATTCATCTCCGTCATAGATCAATGGCAGTTTATCTCTCAACCAAGGTAAAACTTTACCTGCCTGGTAAAGCTTCTTAAGCGAAGCAGAATGATTTTGATGTAAATAAATTTTCTCTCCGCCCGCTCTATACTTGACCGTCAGCGCATTGACTGATTCAGGAATATAGCAAAGCATCTCATACACACTTTCCGTCTGGCTTTTTTTATTATTTTGAAGGCAAGAGTCTAGCTCACCCTCTTTTACCAACGTAAGGTTTAGCGTCCCAACCGGAAGCCTTAGACACAGCTGATCGCCCAGATCACCTATTAAAATCTCAAAAGAGGTATCATTTTCAAGCTCTAAGTCATTCGCAAGCAAACGCGGCAAACAAAATAAAGCATCATTAAACACCCTTAACACGTGATCGTTCCAACAAACTTCCGCTTTGCTATCGTTCTTTGCTTGCAATAACTCACCAAAAATACGCTGAAAGGTGCCATCACTTGGATGCGCCACACCGAGCCTATCTAACCAAAACCTGATAATGAATTTTTGCTGTGTTTTTGAAAACTCAGAAAACCGCTGAAGATCAATAGCTTGATATTGGAGATAGTACGAACTTAAGAACTTATGCTGATTTGCCTCACACCATTCTTGAATAAACTCAACTGACTCTTGCGACTTCCGCGCCGTTCGCGCCAAATCATTTATAATACTTGGCCGCCTTGCACTTAACATGGGCAAAACATCATGTCGCACATAGTTTCTGTCAAAACGTGTATCAAGATTACTTTCATCCTCGACCCACGTTAAAGCTGCAATTTTTGCTGAAGATTCAAGAAGCTCCCTTGGAGTATCTAACCAAGGTCGATACAAATAACCTGAAGCTAGCGCCCGACTCTGAGGAATCCCCTTTATCGCTTCTGGCCCTAAACCTTTAAAAACGCGCATAAGTACTGTTTCAGCCTGATCATTCAAGTGATGGCCTTGCAACAACACACCACCGCCCATCAAATACCGACTAAAAACTTCATAACGCGCTTTTCGTGCTTCCCCCTCTATACCCTTCCCTTTAAGAGCGACATTTACATTCTCTACATGACAGGTAACACCTAATAAACGACAGGTACCCTGACAAAACTCAGCCCATGCATCAGCATTAGGGCTTAATCCATGATTAATATGAATAGCTTGAATATGCTTTGTATGAAGCTTCAAATAAGGCAGGCAAAAATAAAGTAAAGCAATCGAGTCCAAACCGCCACTCAAGGCAATAAAGTAGCGGCCGCTTACTGGAATAGACTGTATGGCTTTTTGAAGAGGTACATCCAGGTCTTGAATAGAGTCTAGCGGTTTAATTTTTTGCATAAGCGGTTAAACGCTTGTAACGCTGCTGAACCAAGTCTAGGACTTCTATGGAAGAAAGCTCTTCCAGGTCTTTCAATAATGTTATTTTCAGCTCAGCAGCCATTTCTTCTCTATTTCTATGCGCACCACCAAGCGGCTCGGCAATGACGGTATCAACCAAAGACAACTCTTTTAAACGCGGGGCACTTACCCCCATAGCTGCTGCTGCATCAGAGGCGAACTCTGCACTTTTCCACAAAATAGATGCGCAGCCTTCAGGAGAAATTACCGCATAGGTTGAATACTGCAGCATGTTTAAACGATCACAGACACCAATAGCAAGTGCCCCTCCTGAACCGCCTTCGCCTATTACAGTCGAAATAATGGGGGTTTTAAGACGAGACATAACAGCCAGATTTTTTGCTATCGCTTCACTTTGTCCGCGCTCTTCTGCACCAATCCCTGGGTAAGCTCCTGGTGTGTCGATAAAGGTAAAAATTGGTAGAGAAAAACGCTCTGCCATTTCCATTAAGCGACAGGCTTTTCTATAACCTTCCGGTTTCGGCATACCAAAGTTTCGCTTTACCTTTTCTTTCACTTCACGGCCTTTTTGATGGCCAATAACCATCACCGGCCGGCCACCGAGACTTGCGATACCTCCTACAATCGAAGCATCATCGGCAAATGCTCTATCGCCGTGCAGTTCGTTAAAATCATCAAATATTAGATCTATATAGTCTAGCGTATAAGGCCGCTTTGGATGGCGAGCAAGCCGTGCGATATCCCAATCAGTTAACTTGGCAAAGATATCGTTAATGCGAGCCTTACATTGCAGCTCTAAGCTTTCTATCGCCTCATTAATATTGATATCTTTATCAGCGCCGACAAGACGTAGCTCTTCTATTTTTTCTTCCAGATCGGCAATGGGTTGCTCAAAATCAAGATAATATAAATTCATAAGACTTATTTCTTATTCCAATAAAAAAGAAAACGATACATTCAGCTATCGACAGATAATTGAGCATTGTCGCTAATTTCTTCCTTCTTTTCTACCCAGATAACTTAATAGAATGCCTGCTATCGAGGAGAAACGATTGTTTTGCTGTTTTTATTAGATATCCCGACTGGGAAATCCTAATAAACCAAAGATACCTGTTCATTCCCGAGCAAGTACTTTAATTCCTGAATTAATTCATCTTCAGGTTCTATTGACCACGCCGCCCCCAGCTGAATCAAAGCACTGGCCTCAGGCCGTTGATATTTAACCAAGACTTTACAACCTTTGGGAGATGCGTCTTCTTCAGTCGCTATATACGGCTCTTTTATAAGACTCTCAGAAAGCATTGCTTTTATTCTAGGCACCATGCCTTGCTCGCATTGAGCCTGAGTCACTTGAATACTCAAGTTTTTTGCAAAGGCAATCCTAGCCGTTGAAATACCTTGAACATCACTTACACGCAACTTCATTCCGCCTGAATATTCATCCATACTCAATACACCGGAAACTACCACAACCTGATCTTTTTCAATCACATGCTTATTATTTTCATAGGTTTCAGAAAATAAGGTGGCTTCAATCCTGGCTGACCTATCATCCAGCGTAACAAAACACATATTCTGTCCACGCTTATTTTTCATTAACCTGACGGCAACAATCAAACCAACCACGTTAATTTTGTTACGACTCGGCTTTAAGTTCAAAATAGAATTAGGTGAGAATTTACGCACCTCTTCTTCATATTCATCAAAAGGATGGCCTGTTAAATACAAACCCAGGGTATCTTTTTCTTGGGAAAGCCTTTCTTTTTCACTCCACTCACGAGTACCAATACTGTTGATATAGACATCTTCATTTTCGTCTGGCACCACTTCGCCAAACATATCCATCATGCCAACATTCTGATTACGTGTATTTTGCTCTGCTCTTTGAACCGCCTCTTCAACCGTAGCAAGTAAGCGTGCCCTACTCGGACCAATTTCATCCATTGCGCCGCCACGAATCAAGGCTTCTAATGCTCTCTTATTTACTTTACGCAAATCAACACGCGCACAAAAATCGAATAGGTTCTTAAATGCCCCACCCTGCTCTCGTGCCTCTAAAATACTATCGACAGGACCTTCACCCAAACCTTTTATCGCGCCCAAGCCATAAACTACCTGACCATCTGTATCTACCGTAAAGGTATATTGGCTGACATTGATATTTGGCAAGACCAAGTTCAGCTTCATTTGGCGACATTCTTCAACCAAGGTCACTACTTTATCGGTGTTTTGCATATCAGCCGTAAAAACGGCCGCCATAAACTCAGCAGGAAAATGCGTTTTTAGCCAAAGAGTCTGATAGGAAACAACCGCATAAGCCGCAGAGTGCGATTTATTGAAACCATATCCGGCAAACTTCTCAACCAAGTCGAAAATTTTCATTGCTAGTTCTGGATCAACCCCAACAGATATCGCGCCTTCGCGGAAGGTATCACGCTGCTTAGCCATTTCTTCTGGCTTTTTCTTACCCATCGCTCGACGAAGCATGTCTGCGCCACCAAGCGTATAACCAGCCAAAACCTGAGCGATCTGCATAACCTGCTCTTGGTAGACGATAACGCCATAGGTAGGCTCTAAAACTTCTTTTAGGCTTTCATGCTGATAGTCAATATGAGGATAGGCAACAGGGGACCGACCATGCTTACGGTTGATAAAGTCATCAACCATGCCCGACTCAAGTGGGCCCGGTCTAAAAAGTGCAACGAGTGCAATCATTTCTTCTAGATTATCAGGCTGAAGTCGTCTGATAAGGTCTTTCATACCTCTGGATTCAAGCTGGAATACAGCGGTTGTTTCTGCTGTTTTCAACAATTCAAAAGACGCTCGGTCATCTAAAGGGATATGTTCAATATTTATCGGCTCTCTACCCTCGTCAAGTAAGCGCGGGTTAATCATTTTAAGTGCCCAATCAACGATGGTGAGCGTTCTTAAGCCCAAGAAATCGAACTTTACCAAGCCTGCCTCTTCAACATCATTCTTATCAAATTGAGTAACTAGGCCGCCACCTTGTTCATCACAATAGAGTGCCGAGAAGTCAGTCAGCTTAGTTGGCGCAATAACCACCCCACCGGCGTGCTTACCCACGTTACGAGTCACGCCTTCTAGGCGAGTCGCCATTTCCCAAATTTCTTGAGCGCCTTCATCATCATTAAGAAATTCTTTTAGTGCGGGCTCTTGCTCGATTGCTTTTGACAGAGTCATGCCAATTTCAAAAGGAATCATTTTGGATAGTCGGTCAGCCAGGCCATAAGCTTTGCCTTGGACACGCGCCACATCACGCACAACCGCTTTTGCCGCCATCGTACCGAAGGTGATTATTTGGGAAACAGCTTCACGACCATAGTGGTCTGCCACATAGGAAATAACCCGATCACGACCTTCCATACAGAAGTCGACATCAAAATCAGGCATCGAAACCCTTTCCGGATTCAAGAATCGCTCAAAAAGCAGATCATATTGAAGCGGGTCTAAATCTGTAATTTTCAACACATAAGCAACTAAAGACCCTGCACCCGAACCTCGACCAGGCCCAACCGGAATGTCATGATTTTTAGCCCATTGAATAAAGTCCATTACGATGAGGAAGTAACCCGGAAATCCCATCTGTAGGATAATATTCAGTTCAAAATCTAAACGTTCTAGATAAGGTTTTTTAGCTTCTTCGAGCCCATCTTCAGCTGTTTTTGCTAAGATAACCTCTAAGCGCTCATCTAAACCTTCTCGACATATTTTTCGGAAAAAGGCATCCATGGTCATGCCTTCAGGTATTGGATATTGCGGTAGGAAGTATTCCCCCAAGCGCATTTCGACATTACAACGCTTGGCTATCTCAACTGTATTCTGGATGGCTTCAGGAATATCTTCGAAAAGCTCGCACATTTCATCAGCAGATTTAAAGTATTGGGCATCGCTGTGCTTTTTTTCACGATTCGGATTATCTAAGGTATCGCTATCCGATATGCATACTCTTGCTTCATGGGCTTCAAAATCGTCTTCGATTAAAAACTGCACATCATTTGTCGCAACAACTGGACAGTTTAAATCGTGCGCTAGCTGCACACTTAAGTGCACACACTCTTCATCCCCAGAGCGATTCGTTCTCTGCAACTCCAAATAAAAGCTATCTGGAAATAAATCCATCCAAAAGCGAGCACGTTCGGCCGCTACATCTAACTTACCATTCAATAAAGCCCGACCCACATCACCATCTTTTGCACCAGATAAAGCAATCATGCCATCGGCTTTTTCGACCAACCACTCGCGCTTAACAATAGCTTTACCGAAAGACTGTCCTTCTGTAAAAGCACGAGAAACAAGCACGGTTATATTTCTATAACCAATAACATTTTTAGCGAGCAAGGTTATTCTATGAGGGTTATTTGGCTCAGCTTCATTTTCTAACCAAATATCAACCCCAATAATTGGCTTGATTCCCGCGCCTCGCGTTGCTTTGTAGAATTTCACTAATGCACAGAGATTAGACTGATCCGTAATAGCGACAGCGGGCATATTCTCGGATAAGGTTTTTGCAATTAGAGGCTTTATTCTGACTAAACCATTGGTAAGAGAATATTCAGTGTGGACCTTTAGATGAAGAAATTTGACAGGCATTGTAACTCGTATGAAGTCGATATTTATTTTGATCGGTAGCTGCAAGCGCTAGCCATGCTATAGCACAGGCTTCACGAATGAAGATTAAAAACGCGACCAATAGTAGCATGTTTTCAGCATCGTTTAAGTGCTAATTCATTACAACTGGCATGTAATAAATAGCACCTAACAATATTAAAGAAAGTATCTAACATTCAGCATTCACAAGCTCTTCTAGCTCATTTAGAATATAAAACACGATGAAGAGGTTTTATTATGCCTGAAACTAACACCAACACAGTCAACTCAATACATCTGAGTAAATAGTCATGAGCAAACAAGAGTTACTATCCTTACTTTCGACCGTAAAAACGATTGCTTTAGTCGGCGCTAGCCAAAAAACGCATCGCCCCAGTTATGAAGTCATGCAATTTTTACAAGAAAAAGGTTTTAAGATTTTCCCTGTAAATCCAGTTCTAGCTGGGCAAACTATTCTCAATGAACATGTTTATGCTTCTTTAGACGACTTACCTGAAAAAGTAGATATGGTAGATATATTCAGAAATAGCGAAGCTGCAGGTGAAACCTGTGCCGAAGTATTAGCCCTAGCAAAAGAAAAACAACCTAAAATAGTATGGATGCAAATTGGTGTCATTAATGAAGAAGCAGCAAAAAAGCTTCGAGAAAATGGTTTTACTGTCGTGATGGATGAATGCCCAAAACAGCTACTTAGCTAAACACCTAGCTACTTGCTTTACATCATAAAGAATTGTGTTTCAGTGCAGCTAATAATGATTCCTTGGTCTGTGCGCCATATAACCACTCGACAAATTCACCTTTTGGGTTAATCACCATGGTAGCCGGCAGACCTGTGGGCGTATCCTGATTAAACAGCTCAGCAGGATCAAAACTCAGTGAGCGATACTGAATATCAAACTTGCTAATTTGATCCTTCAAACTTACCTCATCCAAGCGATCATAGTTAAAGGCTAAAACCTCAACATCTGAACGAGTATTGAATGCATTCAGCTCTGGTATTTCTTTCAAGCAAGGCTGACACCAAACAGCCCAATAATTTACCAACAACCACTGGCCTTTATATTCACTTAGTTCTTTGTTATCACCACCTACAAAGTCAAAATTCACTTCGCTACATGCACAAAGAAAACTAATAAAACAAAAGATAAAAACTATTTTTATTCTCAAGCCCTTCTCCTGTTAGAATAAATAC
>CAXBKC010000046.1:0-14455 GCA_963975615.1 uncultured Oleiphilus sp. | reverse complement strand
TTGTCTTCGGCTGTTCTGTATTGCGAATCCTATTTCGGTATTGAGACGGACTGTGGGTATTTCTCACTTCCTGAGTTGTCTGAAACGCATATATCAGACACTTATTATGCTGATTTATTAGATTACTTTGAGACATTTAATCTTCTTGCGCTCGATGATGTAGATATATGGTTGAATAGCCTTTCAGTTGAAGAAAGGGTAGATGCAGAAGTATTTTTATTTAATATATTTAATCATTACAAAATGAATGGCAAGCTGTTGCTGATTGCTTCAAAATGCCCTCCGTCAAGATTAAATATCGCACTTAAAGATTTAGAATCACGATTATTATCCGGCTTGCTGCTTACAGTCTCTGAGTTAGATGATATTGGTAAAAATGAGTTAATTAGATCATTGGCAAAGTTAAAAGGATTTTTAATGGACGATGATGTCTCTGCCTTTATTTTAAAGCGCAGTGGTCGCGATGTGCCGTCTTTATTAAGCATTATTGATACCTTGGATAAGGCAACCTTAATTGAAAAGCGAAGACTTACAGTTCCATTTGTTAAAAAAATATTAAATTGGTGAGTTAGTTAAATAGGAGAGGATAGATGATTCGAGTTATTTTTAATCAGAAAGGGGGAGTCGGAAAATCCAGCATCACCTGTAACCTTGCTGCCGTCAGTGCTGCGAGTGGCCGTAAAACCTTAGTGGTAGATCTAGACCCACAAGGAAACTCAACGCACTATTTAATGGGAAAGCCAGCAGCTGATTTGAAAAATTCAGCAGCAGATTTTTTTGAGCAGACTTTATCCTTTAATATCTTTAATAAAGATCCTGCTGATTTCACCCATCAAACGCCTTTTCAGAATCTTTTTGTTTTGCCAAGCAGTCCTGAATTGGACTTTCTTGAAAGAAAATTAGAGTCTAAACATAAAATATATAAATTGAAAAATGCACTGAGAGATCTAGAAAGCCAGTTTGATGAAATAATCATTGATACTGCCCCGGCATTAAATTTCTATACCCGCTCTGCACTTATTTCTTGCGATAAAGTATTGATACCTTTTGATTGTGATGATTTTTCAAGACAGGCTTTATATACGATTTTGGGTGAGTTAAAAGACATCCAAGAGGATCATAACGACCGTCTGGAAATAGAGGGTATTATTGTGAATCAATTTCAGCCCAGAGCAAGCTTGCCTACAAAGCTCGTTGACGAGTTAATTAGTGAAGGTTTGCCGATTGTGCCAGTTAAATTAAGTTCATCGATCAAAATGAAAGAGTCGCATCAAGTCAGTAAGCCCTTAATCTACTTTGCACCTAAGCACACTTTAACTCAGCAGTTTGAAGCGTTGCATAAGCACTTAATGCTTTAATTTAAAGATATTTGTTGATGGGGAATCAAGAGGCTCATCTTTTGGTTCTTCGTTAAAGGGAAGGAATATCTGATGGCCTTCACTTAAGTTGTGTCCCGCCTCAATTTTTGAAAATAACTCAGGCAAAGCCTCGAACGGAAGTGGGGGAGTATAAAGATACCCTTGTGCATAACGACAACCATTAATTTTCAAAAAAGCTTCTTGCTCTATCGTTTCAACACCGGCTGCAAAGGTTTTTAAGTTCATCTGTTCAGCAATGGTGAGTAGTGTTTCGGTGATCGCCATATCACTTTCATCGGTAGGGATACCTTTTACAAAGGTGCGATCAATTTTGATCATATTGACTGGTATGCTCTTGAGCTGTCGAAGCGATGATAAACCAGTCCCAAAACCATCTATAGTCAAAGATATGCCTAATTCACTTAGGCTGTTTAACGTTGAGTAAGATAGTTCTACATTCTGAGTAATTGCACTTTCAGGCATCTCTAAAATCAAGTTTCTGGGGTGAAATTGCGTTTCAGAACAAATAGTCTTAATCATTTCAATAAGACGAGGGTGAGAAAACTGTTTGTTTGATAAGTTAAGGGCTATCTGAATAGAAGATTTTGACCATTCTTGTATCACTTTACCTTGCAGGCAGGCATTTTTTACCACCCAACTACCAATGTCGGTGAGTTGTCCTGTTTGTTCGGCAATTTCAATGAAATAATTAGGCTTAATTAAGCCTCTTTGGGGATGCTGCCATCTAAGAAGGGCTTCTAGGGCAAGCACTTCTCCGGTTTCTATATCGATAATAGGTTGATAATAAAGTTTGAATTGATTTAGTTGAATAGCAGAGCGTAGTTCTTTTTCAATACGCAGTTGGGTTTGCATTTCATCGTTCATTTCCGGGCTGTAGAATTGAATGTTATTTCGTCCTGCACTTTTGGCGCGATACATAGCCATATCTGCATTCTTCAAAAGGTCAGGGTATTTAATTGCGTCATCAGGACAAATGGTAATCCCAATACTCGACGTCACGGTTAATTCGTGACCTTGAATCAAAATGGGCTGAGTGATTGTTTCTAAGATGTTACGAGCAACGGTCTCTGCACCTTCAGGGCCTGATATGTTAGCAAGGAGAATGGCAAATTCGTCGCCACCCAAGCGGGCTATGGTGTCTTCTTTTCGTACACAATCTTTTAAGCGCTTAGCAAGAGCGATTAAAAACTGGTCACCTACATCATGTCCTAGTGTGTCGTTAATCCGTTTGAAGTAGTCAATATCTAAGCCAATTAAAGCGATTTGATTCTTATGACGAACAGCTGAATGAATAGCCTGCGCACATCGATCCTCAAACAATCGACGGTTGGCCGTATCCGTTAAAGGGTCAAAGTGAGCCAAATAGTGAAGTTGATCCTGGGTCTTTCTGATTTCTGATATATTCTGCCCAATCAATAAAAGTTGCTTTTGATTATGCGCGTCAATCTTGTCTGCAAAGTGATTCATATTCCAAAGCATTGTATGGCGAAGCCCGTCATAGCTAATAACTTCAGTCTCCATATTTTCTTTGTTCATACCGCTTTCGAGTACTTTCGTGAACTTCCAGGCAGTTTCATCTTGAATACTTTCAGGTATGAACATGGAAATGAAGTTTTTACCAAGTACTGCTTCTTTTGTGTATGAGAACTGTATTTCAGCAGAAGCGTTCCATTGTTTAATTTTAAATTTAGAGTCCAAAACAATAATAGGTATGCCCGCTGTCTCGAATAAGGCCTTGTATCTAGACGAGCTGTGGTGAAAAGACTTCTCGGCTAATTCTCTATTAAAAACTTCATCTCTTAATTCTTGATTAGTTAATACTAAATCATGCGTCCTTTGCTCTACGATTTCTTCAAGCTTGAATTCTATTTTGCGTTGGTCTGTACGTAAGGCACTAAAATAAAGAGTGCTAATGATTAATAATATAGTGATAAGTTGTGGTGTGAAAACAGGGAAATCTTGTAGGTGCAGGCTCATACCACTTTCATTAAAAAAGTAAGCACTGAGAAAACTACCCACCAGTACCGTGAGGCAACAAGTTAATTGATTAAAGCGAGTCGCTGCCCACATAAATAAAGGTACAACGATGAAAATAAAAGCTGAGTGAAGTTTTATAGAAAAGTAGATACAAAAAACTGAGCTTGAAATCCATATTAGCCACTCCATTGGGTGAGTGTTTTGTTTTATTCGGGAAGCGTGGTTGCTAAAAGCAAAAAATAGACTTGATAGTGTAATTAAGCTTGATAAATTAGTTAGGAAGATGCTTGAAAATGTATTGCTGTTTATTGTTGAAGCAATAAAACTACTGATATTTAAGGTCATCAAAAAGCTAACAACTAATGCCGTGATTGTTGTAATGCCTATAAATGTGATTAGGTTTTGGCTACTAGAAAAGGGGTTGCCTTTGTTCACGCTTCTATCAAAAGATAAACAAATCACCATACTTTGCAGGCAAACAGCTACCCCTTGGAAAGTATAAAATAAAAATAGTTGGTTCGAGATCTCGGATGGATTTATGCCAATCAAGGCTATGTATGAGCTAAGAAAAATTGGAATGAGTGCTCGATGTGAGTAATAAAAAACAAGTACTAAAGCAATACCGGTTCTTATACAAAAAGGATAAATGGTATTTGCTATATTGAAGCTCGTGAAACCAAAAAGGTATGAGTCTATAAAGTGCGCTATAGAAATGACTAAGAACGAAATAAAGGTGACAGTAGATGTTTTTTGAAAGTTAGTATCTGGAGTTTGTGTGGCTTGGCTATGCATGGTCCGTTTGCTCTTAAAGCGCTTTATTAATTAGTTGAGTTAGTCTAAGTAGAAAATCCAACTAAGCCTTGTTCTGTCTGTCGCTAGTTTAAATAGGGTTTAAATCTCTATACGCATCGAGAGGTCGATAGATTTGCAATCTTTAGTGAGAGCACCGATCGAAATAAAATCGACCCCAGTTTCAGCTATAGGAACCAATGTGTCAAAATTAACATTTCCGGAGGCTTCTAACTTTACACGGCCTTCATTTAGTAAAACGGCCTCCCTCATATCGGGTAAGGTAAAGTTATCCAGCATGATGATGTCTGCCTTTGCATTTAAAGCCTGATGAAACTCATCAAGGCTTTCAACTTCAACTTCTACTGGTTTATCTGGTGCGATGACTTTAGCTTGCGCTATAGCTTCACTAATTCCCCCGCAAGCCATAATGTGATTCTCTTTAATTAAGAATGCATCGTATAAACCTAAGCGATGGTTGAAACAACCACCGCATTTGACAGCATATTTTTGTGCTAATCTCAGGCCTGGAATCGTTTTGCGAGTATCCAATAGTTGAACTTGTGTATGGGCAACTCTTTTTGCGTATTCATGGCTTAGTGTTGCTGTTCCAGATAGAGTCTGCAAAAAATTTAGCGCCGACCTTTCACCTGTTAAAATAGCTCTTGCAGGACCACTTATTTTAAAAAGGGTAGTATTGGCGTTTACTTTCTCACCATCTTTCACAAGCCAGTCGATTTTTAGCTTATCTGAAACAATTCTGAATACTTCATTAACCCAATCTATGCCACAAATTACAGCATCTTCTCTAGTGATTACTTTGGCTTCAGCATGTTTCTCATCGGAAATTAATTGAGCAGTAATATCGCCTGTTCCAATATCTTCTTGAAGAGCAAGTTTAACAGATGCTTGAATTGATTGGCTTAACGCAGAAGTCATAATTATCTCATTTTAGGCAAGGTAGTTAGCAGCCATAAGTTTATTTGATAGATAGGGTGGCTCTAAGAGAATTAAATCTTCCACTATTATAACGCTTTATAAATAGAGTGCGAGATTCAATAAATTTTGTTTGGTTTGTAAATTGTCTAGATGGAGCTTTAATGTAGATAATGAAGTCTAAATTGGTATAAATTGTGAGCTTGGTCACACAGAAACAAAACGTGACAGTCGCCATAAGAATGACGCTATATAATGTAAAAAATCGTTAAATATTTGGCAGAAGGCAATATACTATGGCACATGCAAAGATCATCGGCATACATGATGGCAAGCATATCGAGACTAATCACAGTGCTCGACCTCTTCCTATGCCAGTCATTCATTTAAGAGATGAATTAAAAGACCAAATTAAAAACTTGCTAAGAAAGTTATTTGATAATGCAGACGACGCTCTGTTTGCGATGGCGGACAAGGCTGGCACTAATGGTGACCAAAGCATATATCTTGATAGCATGCGTGAGCTGCGATTACAGAGAAAATTAATTGCGAACTCATTTATGCAGCAGGTTATTTTATCGTTTACTAACTTGGATCATTTGTCTGAGTGCGCGGTTGAAAATTCTGACTTTGATGGTTTAGAAAACCTAAGTATTCTGAAAAATGATGAGTTAGAGGTTAGTGTTGCGCTTGAGGGAATGATTTCTCGTTTACGTAATAATGCTACAAGTCAACTGGATGACCTCCATAAGCGGATAGAGTCACTTGTTAGTACTCGCAGCTTGAGAACAAAACATACTCCAGCAGGTCCTGAAGTTTTATGTGATGCCTTTGCATTCGCCAGTTCTGAACTCGAAGTTGACTTAAAAGCCAAGCTGATTATATTTAAGCTCTTTGAAAAGTATGTCTTAAGTGAGATGCCTTCGGTGTATCAGCATGCAAACCAGGCCTTAATTCAGAAAGGTGTGTTACCGAATCTAAAAAAACAGCGCTTCATTAATAATCCTGCACCAGCTAATCCGAATCAAGGTATGTCAAATCACGCTGAGCAAGCACCCGTACAAACTCAGCAGCATGGGCAGGAGCAGTATGCATCTAGCTCAAATCAGTATGTTTCAAGCCCCAACCAGTATACTCAAACAGGCAATCAATCAGTTCCTGTGCTAGGGAAAGAACAGTGCATAACCGAAGGGCAGTTTGAGCAAATACGAAATTTGATGCATTCAGGCTCAGGTATGTCGAATTTTGATCAAGGTCAGAGTATTGATCAAGCTGCAGGCTCAAATATTGTTTCCTTGAGTCAGGACCAGATAATTTCTACTTTGTCTCAGCAACAGTTTTCCTCTGCTACACAAAGTAATTCTGCGGCGGTAAACGCCTATCAACCAATCGACTTTAGATCAATTATTTCGAATGCTTATGTTGGACAAGGTGAAAATCAAGCAAATAAGAAAGTTAAATATGATGAAATTGATAATGATATTATCAATTTAGTCTCGATGTTATTTGACTTTATTCTTGATGATCGACAGCTTCAGTCGAGCATGAAAGCGCTAATTGCTCGCTTGCAAATACCTATTTTAAAAGTTGCTCTGATCGACAAAAGCTTCTTTGATCGTGGTGGCCATCCTGCTAGAAAGCTTTTGAATGAAATGGCATCGGCAGCTATTGGCTGGACAGAAAAAAATACCGGAAAATCAGATCGTCTTAAAGCTAAAATAGAGTCTGTTGTAGAAAGAGTGTTAACTGAATTTGATTCAAATTTAGAGTTATTTGATGAACTACTTGGTGAGTTCACTTTATTTACTGACCTAGAGTCCCGTCGTGGGCAATTAATTGAGCAGAGAACGAAAGACTCAGAGCGAGGAAAAGCCGCGACAGAGCTTGCTAAAAAAGCAGCGGAAACTGTTATTAATACCGTATTCCAAGCCAATGAGTTTAGAGGGGAAACTATACCTGAATGTGTCGTGACACTTTTGCAGGAAGGTTGGAGTCGAGTCATGATTCTCGACTATCTAAAGCTTGGCGAAGACAGTTCTGAATGGAAAGGTCATCAACTTTTTATACACGATTTAGTTTGGTCGGTCTGTCCTGTTGACGATGGTTCGGATGCGCGTGGTAAGTTGCTACAACTTATTCCGACTTTGATGAGACGGTTACATCAGGGTTTACAAGAGGCTAGTTTTGATGAGTTTCGTTTAACTAACTTATTGAGTGATTTAGAGAAATCTCATATAGCCACGCTTAAGCATTTGCATAAGCAGGCTCTAGTCGATCAAGAAGAGGCTGCTAAGCTTCTAGCAGAAAAAGAAGTTGAGCTTGATTCAGCAAAGAAGGAAAAAGAAGCGCTTGAAAAAGTATCAAAATCTTCAGAACAAAATACTGAAGATGACTTTAAAGCGAGCTTAGATATAGAGGATGACTTTAAAGAATTTCAAGAAAAGCTGTCAGCTAAAGAGATCAATGATGTCTTAACTAGTCATCAAGAAAATATCGAGCCTGGTAGCACACTTGTAGCTAAGGATGATCCAGAAAATGTTGTTCAAGAAGGTGCTGGCTTAGAAAGCGCAGTGCAGATTTCCTTAACTGAAAGCCAGGCGGATAAATTTGATGTTGAATTAGCTGATAATGACCCGTTTATGCAGCAAGTCAGTCGTTTTTCTGTTGGTTGTTGGTTTGAATTTACAAGGGACGGCAAGACTGAACGTGCCAAACTAGCTGCGGTGATTAGAGTTAACGGACGTTATATTTTTGTGAACCGTTCTGGCGTGAAAGTCGCTGAAAAAACCAAGCAAGAACTTGCGGCTGATATGAAGTCTGGTCTGATACAAGTACTCAATGATGGATTGTTATTTGACCGTGCTTTAGAATCTGTTATCGGTAATTTACGAGGACAGTCTTAACTTTAAAACTTGTTCTCAGATTAAGAGAATAAGTGATGAAAATTATAGATGGTTGGTTAGATCAAGCTAGAAAAGTACCTTCACCTAATTTCAATATTAGACCAGCAAGCGCTCAGGTGAACTTGCTGGTCATTCATAATATAAGCCTCCCTCCAGAAACATTTGGTGGCCCTTACATCGAACTATTCTTTCAAAATCAATTACCTCATGATGTTCATCCATATTTTGATCACCTAAAGGGTGTCGAAGTTTCCTCTCATTTTTTGATTAAACGAGATGGTCAAATAACTCAATTTGTATCGTGTAATGATCGTGCTTGGCATGCAGGAGAGTCTGAATTTTGTGGAGAACACAATTGTAATGATTTCTCTATCGGCATCGAGCTAGAGGGTACAGATACAAAATCCTATACAGCTGAGCAATATCGAGTATTAGAGGTTTTAACGTTGGCTATTCGAGAGGCTTATCCTGCTATTACAAAAGATAGAATTACCGGGCACCAAGACATTGCGCCAGGCAGGAAAACAGACCCAGGCGAAAGCTTTGATTGGCAGCGTTATCTGGATAAACTATCTGTTTGATTAATTTTCATTCTATTCAGTATCTTTGCCGTAATTTCTATATAATGCCTTTTTTTAAAAGCGCATTGCACACCTATACTAAAGGATCGTATTTTGAACGACACGACAACAGTCGAAACTCATCTCAGCAAGTTTTCTGAATTAGCATTATCACCAGAATTAGTTTCTAACCTAGAATCTCTTAACTATCACAGCATGACTCAGGTTCAGGCTGAAAGTTTGCCTCACATATTAAAAGGTGAGGATGTGATTGCTCAGGCCAAAACAGGTTCAGGTAAAACAGCGGCCTTTGGTTTAGGTTTGCTAGAAAAACTTGAGGTTAAGCGTTTCAGAATACAGAGTATTGTTTTGTGTCCTACACGTGAATTGGCAGATCAGGTTGCGAATGAAATTAGGCGTTTAGCGCGGTCTATTCATAATATTAAAGTACTTACATTGTGTGGCGGAAAGCCCTTTGGACCACAAATCGGTTCGCTCGAACATGGCGCGCATATTATTGTCGGTACACCAGGACGAATAGAAGAGCATATTCGTAAGGGAAGCTTAGTGCTTGATAATGTGTCGATGTTTATTTTGGATGAAGCAGATAGAATGCTTGAAATGGGCTTTCAGGATGCCTTGGAAAAAATAGCCGAAGCGATGCCTGCTAAAAAACAAACCTTATTGTTTAGCGCCACCTTCCCAAAAGGTATTGAGAAAATTGCTCAACGCTTTTTGCAAAACCCTGTTCGTATTACTGTCGAAGAAGCACATACCCAAACGACCATTAAGCAGCTTTTTTACAAAGTAAAAAGTGATGATGAAAAAATTAAAGCTTTGCACTTACTACTTCAAAAGCATCAGCCGGTATCAACAGTCGTTTTTTGTAATACCAAAGTGATGACTGTATTTGTCGCTGAGGAATTAACCAGACTAGGTTTTTCTGCTGAGGCATTAAATGGTGACCTTGAACAAAAAGATCGCGATCAAATTATGACGCGCTTTTCAGGGAAAGCTATTTCCATTTTAGTGGCAACCGATGTAGCTGCCAGAGGTTTAGATATTGACGGCCTTGATGCGGTAGTTAATTTCGAATTATCACGCGACCCAGAAGTTCATGTCCATAGAATTGGGCGAACAGGAAGAGCAGGTGAGAGTGGTACAGCTTTTTCTTTTTACGGTGATAGCGACTCATATAAAGTTAGTTTGATAGGTGATGAGTATCATCTTGAAATTAAGCCAAGTTTACTTCCAGATGCGAGTGTTTTATCTAAGCCGGCATTTTGGCCAAAAATGGCCTGTATTCAAATTGATGGCGGTAAAAAAGACAAGCTAAGACCTGGTGATATTTTAGGTGCGTTAACAAGTACTAATTCAATACAAGCAGATCAGATTGGTAAAATATCAGTTTTCCCGAATAAAGCCTTTGTTGCTGTTGAGCGAACGAGCTTAAAAACTGCCTTAGCACTCTTCAATGATGGAAAAATGAAAGGTAAGCGTTTTCGAGTGAGGCATTTAAGGTAGGAAGTGCATAAAGTGCTCTCAAGCTAAATTAATATAATTCTAACGTTCGTTGAGTTCGTCGAAGGGAGCGGTAGGGTTTTGCTCGTTGAGCCCGTCGAAACCTTGAAGAAACGTGAGTCCGTGTAAACTGGAACACCCTTCGGCGGGCTCAGGGATCGACAAACACTTCGATAAACTCAGTGGGGAAGCTCAATTCTTTTCTCTCTTCTGATTTAAAGTCTGTAATAGCTTTTTAAGTAAGCAAGACTACTCCAAAGCGAATTAGTCAGTGCTGTTTGTATTTTTTCTGTTGCCATCACTGTATCGACTTCTTCTATTAAATGGCTACCATTGCGCGAAAACATTATTGGCTTCGTGTAGGGTTTCATAATAATGACATCGTCATTTGTCAGCCAAGCAAAATTCTCATTGTACTGAAGCATCGCTCTTTGTTTTTCAGCAGGAAGAGCTTGAGATAAATCAAAACCCAGCATTGGATTAGTATCACTTATACCTGCGAGTGACAGCATAGTAGGTGGGAAGTCTATTTGTGAGACCAGGCGTGTATCCACTTTTGCTGATATGTCAGAGCCTAAAATTAATGCTGGGATTCTAAAGTGTTCTATAGGAACGAGGTCTGCACCAATTGTTCTAGAGTCATGATCTGCAATCACTACAAAGATAGTGTCTTTCCAATAACTGGATTGTTTTGCTTTTGTGATGAACTTACCTAATGCACAGTCAGAATAGCGTATCGCGTTTTCAACAGTCTGTCGTTTACCCTCTATTGTTTCCAAGCAGCCGTCAGGGAAGTCAAAAGGTGTGTGATTAGAGGTAGTAAATACGAGGCTGAAAAATGGCTTGCCTTTGGCTTGCATGTGTTCAAATTCATTATGTGCTTCATTATAAAGGTCTTCATCAGAAGCCCCCCATGAACCTATAAACTTAGGGTTGGTAAAAGCAGATAGGTCATGAATATCTTCGACACCATTGCCAAGGAAAAAACTTTTCATATTATCGAAATGACTTTCACCACCGTATATGAATTGTGTTTGATAATTATGCTGTTTCAAAAGTGATGCGAGAGAGAAAAAGTTAGTTTGGCTTTTGCTTAATTTAACTACAGACCGAGATGGGCCCGGTGAAAAACCGGTAAAAACAGCTTCAATGCCTCTGACTGAACGAGTACCCGTGGCATAGGCATTGGTAAAGTTCCAGCCTTCTTGCATTAGTTGGTCAAGGTTTGGTGTAAGGTCTGGGCCGCCTAAGCCCCCTACATGACGTGCACCTAAGCTTTCTTGGAGTAGTATGACTATATTTTTAGGCTGCCCTGTATAGCTCGCTGTGTGATAACGCTCAGTCGGAATTTCATCGTTACTAAATTCAGATTGTCCTATAGTCGCCGCTTTTTGTACGCCTTCGATAATTTCACTGTCTGTCATTTTTCCATAAAGACCCAAAGCGCTTTGTTCTGAGCGGCTGTTATACATGGCGTATAAAACCGAATAACTTGAGTTTAGTGTTAACGAGTTAACTAAATTGTCATTACTAAAAAAGACCATAGAAGGGTTGAAAGGTCGGTGCTGTACGCTAGACCGTATTAAAATAAACCCTAAGAGTATGATGATGGCAGATAAGCCGAGCTTTGTGGGCCATTTGAAAAATGAAGTTGTCTGTTTTTCTTTTCTGATAATAAATATCGATAGATAAATACAGCTAACAATAGCTGCTATTCCGATAAAAATAGCTGGTTTGTAGCCTTCCCAAAGCATAGAGAACACTTCTTTTGGGTAGATTAAGTAATCTAGAAAAATTCTATTAGGTCTGACGTCGTATTCTTGTATAAATTCTGGCGTCGCGACTTCCATATAAGTAATAGTTGTAAATGCCAGGGTGATCCAGATTGCCACTAAAGGCGTGATGAATTTACTTAAGGCGCCTTGCTTTAGCCAGAGACTCACAATCGCGGGTATTAAGAAAAAATAGCCAACCACAACGAGATCTACGCGGATACCTTGAATAATGATATATAGGGCGTCGGGTAGGGAATCTATCCTGTTGAATGCAGCTACAACAAAACCAATTCTCGCTAGGCTTAATATAGCTAGAGTCGCGATAATGAAGCGAAGTATGGTTTTCAGATTAATGGTAATGGTTGGCATAGTGTCTCGATTATTCGTTAAGTCACGGTTGAGATTAGTTAGATCAGCTTTGAAAATTTGTGCTGATCTAAGTTATCAAGTTGGCTGTGAAAAAAATGTCAAAACTTAAGTCATTCTTTCGAAGCCAGAGAATGCTCTAGTTTTGATCGACAGGGTGACAATAAATCTAAGCTCGGTTGGTAAACGGATGTCTCTATATCTAGTACCGATAAAATGGTGTGAGAAATATTGTCGTGTGAGTACAGCTCATCTCTAGATGCCTCCAAGCAATCTGTATTCAAGTGCCTGCTTTGGATATAAGAGTCTGAAAACCACATAAGTGCGGGGATATGTGTTTGCTCTTCAGGTGCTAACATCCAAGGGATGCCATGAAGATATAAGCCCATTTCGCCGGTGGATTCGCCATGATCTGATACGTAGATTAGTGCGGTGTCATGAGTTTCTTTTAATTTCTCAAGCTCACTAATTGCTTTTGAAATGACATACTCGGTATACGCCACGGTGTCTGAATAGGTGTTTTTAATCGCTTCTTGGCTACATTGAGAAAAATCTTCCGTTAAGCAGGCTGGTTCATGTTTGATAAATGCTTTTGGAATGCGTTTGTAATAAGCAGGACCATGGCTACCCATTTGATGAAGAATACGCAGCTGGTCACCTTTGACTTTAGAAATGCTCGATGCAAGTTTCTCTACCAGAACTTCATCATAAAACTGATCGTCATGATAAAATTTTGGGTTGTCTGAGGCATTGGGGCGTACTTCTCCAATTATCTGACAAAGACCTTTACAGCCATTTAAATTATCAAACCAGCTGGTGTTAAAACCGCTTTTGACCGATAGGTCTAATATATTTTCGTACTTGTATTGAAGGTTACGACTGTATTCACTTTTATTTACAGGCATAAACATACAAGGTACGGATACAACAGTAGACGTACCGCATGAACTGAAGTTCGAGAAATATATTAAGTTATCTTGTTTTAAATAACTGTCTGCCGCATTATTTTGAAGTGAGAAAGAGTCTGCTCTGGCTGTTTCGCCAACAATAACAACAAGAGCCAGCGGTTTTTTGAAACTGCTCCAACGTTCATTCTTCACTGGTGCATCATCTAAACTTAGGCGAACTTGGTGCTCATCTGCGAAATGCCATTGTTTTTTGGCATAAGAGTAAGTTGATTGAATATAGCTACTTGGTAAAATACTGCCGCGTAAAGCAATGTTATTTGATCTTACAAACGATGAATGTGACGCGTAATGTGGTAATGCAACTAGGACAGCAGCAGATAAACTGATAAAGACTAATGCCGTATTTTGAAAAGTTTGTTTTTTAAGTGTTAGGTATTGTATATCCAGAATATAAATCATCAATGTTGGCAATATTCCAAATAATAAAATACTGACAAAGAGGGGTTTAACAATAAGCTCTGTAGCTTCCCGGTAATCCGTTTCAAAAATATTTGCGATCATGTCGACGTCAAAGTACACGTTTAGAGTATTGGAAAAGTACATCGCTATAGAGGCGCTTAAAAATAAGAAAATTAATGCAGGTTTTTGTATATGCTTGAATGCAAATATTGAAAATAATGCCATCATCAAAAAGAATAAAAATAATCCAAAGGTGATTAGTTCAGATACAGAGGTAATGCTATCAATTGATCTGGCCGAAAAATAAATGCACCAAACTTTATAATTCATGATCAGCATAAAGATGCTGGAGACTATTACAGTCAACGTTCTTGAACTTATTTTAAGCATATTGATTCCAAATAAATCAAAAAATAATCAGATCATTTTCGATATGAAAGTGATGGACATGTGAACAATGGAAGCAATATTAGTGAGTCTGCTGTGATATAAATGTCGTTGACATTTTTTTCACAAAAATAGATAGATAATGGTATGAGAATGAATTTTAACCTTTGTAACTAAACCGTTATTATAAATAGAGTTCAATCAATGAAAATATTATTGGTAGAAGATAGTAAAGATATTGCCGAAGTTATTTTCGATTTCTTTGAGCTTCAGCATCATGAGTTAGACTACGCCATGAATGGCTTTCAGGGTTATGAGTTGAGTAAGTCTGGGCATTATGATGTCATTATTTTGGATGTTATGTTGCCAGGTATTAGCGGTTTGGAAGTCTGTCGAAAGCTTAGGCAGGAAGGTTTCGATACGCCTATTCTTATGCTGACAGCGCGTGATACCAATCAGGATATACTCAATGGTTTTGAAGAAGGGGCAGACGAC
>CAXBKC010000045.1:0-14561 GCA_963975615.1 uncultured Oleiphilus sp. | reverse complement strand
AAGCCAGTCCGATTCCCTAAGAAAATATTATTAAGAATCAACAAATTACCTATTTCCCTTCGCTGATAAACTACACAGCTTATGAATCCACGAGCAGCTAATGAACAGCGATAGTAATGATAACTTTCTGTTCAAGTGGGGCATATCTAAAAATCTACTCCAACTGAGAGATTGGACTTATAGTTATGTATCATAGAGGGCAACTCTTATTAATATGAACAAAAAATTAACAAAATACAATTTTTATCAATTAAAAAGGGTGCATTTACTCATAAGCCTTACTTTGCAATCGACAAAGCAAGGATTCGCTCTAAATCGAATACATCATCATTTGCTGAGCTCATCGTAAAATCATACTCACCATGTAAATTGATGTGTCGCCAAGTCAGAACAGAACCATTAAGGATTGATTGAGCCGCATTCGCACGCTCCTCATCATCCGTTAAATTCGCTAAATATTCCGATAAATAGAGATAGTTCCATAAGACGATTGCGTTTTGAATCAGCATCTTGCAGGCCGCTGCTAGGCCCTGCTCGTCTTCCTCACCTTCTTGTAATTCCTGGTTATTGGCAAAAAATATCGCCTTGGCAAGTTTGTTGGATAACTCAACACGATTAAGCTGCTTTTCGATCCGTTGACGTAATTCCATATCGTCATAATACGTCAGCAGGAAGTGTGATTTCATGATGCGGCCAAATTCTTTAAGCGCGTTGTACAGTGGAATTTGTTTGGTATAGGAGTTAAGTCTGGAAAAAAGCTGAGAGGCGGATGCTTTTTTGAGTTTGATCGTCACCATAAAGCGCAAGATGTCCTCCCAATTATCGGTGATTAATTTCTGCTGGATGGCCCGGCTTGGTTTTATCGCATGCTCTTTTTTGGTGTGTTGTTTCTTATCGTCAAAATCATAGATGGACTGTTTTCCTAGCCCTTTAATGCGCGGGGCAAAAGAGGTTCCCATGAAATGTGCGGCACCAAATATTGATTCGGTGTAACCATGCGTATCCGTACTATGAATGTCGCTCTTCACAACATCATTATGGGTAATACCATCAAGAACATAGGCAGCTTCTCGCTCAGAAGCGCTTATGACCGTTGAATAGAATAGCACCTGGCGCTCATCGATAAACGTATACACTGTAGAGCCTTTGTCGCTGCCAAAGTATTTGAATGAGTATGCAGAGTTCAAGGAATCAACGGCGACATAGTATTTCTGTCCATCACTACTTGTGTGCATGAGCTGGGTGTCATGCCGATAGGCGTTCGCCAGAGACAGCTTGTCGATATAGCTAACGATCTTATCACTAGCCGCTTGAATGTTCTTAGGGTCAAAGAACCAGGTCACAGTGTTGTTTAAGATATCTTCACTAATGCCAACAGAGATATTAGCGATTCGATTTAATCCCAGGTTACATCCCTTACCAATAAGTCCGGCTAACAATACATCCAGCGAAGGTTTCATTTTTTTGTGTTTGTTGGAAAAATGCGTAAAGCTAGATTTAAAGTCGCACACGCGGTTAACATCCGCCAAGATTTTTTGGATCGGCACGTATCCGTTTTGCATGAGCGTGTCACCAACGAAGCCAAAATCACTGTTCTCAATTTTTGGCGTTTTGACCTTGGGTTTTTGGTCTTTATCTAGTTGAAAGTACGGGTTATCACCGGCGGCCAATCGCGCATTTACGTCGCAATATTTAAGTCTGAGTTTTTCCCGGAGCCCATCCAATACCATGGCAACATTACTGAACTGATCGAGTCCTGCAGCTTGAAGCAATTTGTCTCGATCCCGAAACCAGACTTCTTCCGAAATGAGGTAATCAAATATTCCTTTGTACTTATAGGTTGCGTCAAAGATAATTTGCCCTGACTTGATATCGTCAGCGATATGCATGAATAACAGAGCTTTATAGAGTGAAACCCTAAAGCCCTCTTTTTGCTGAACAGCATCACGTTCATCGTCTTTTAAGAATGATAGAGGGGGAGTATGCCCGACATCACCACCCGTCAGTTTAAAATGTTCGATGGCTGCGAGTAATTCCTTGTTGGTACTTCTGTTCGAAAATTCGAGCACCTTTAAAAGGTTTGACACGCGCCGTTGTAATCGAAGTGATAGCGATTCAAGCATATCGAAATAACGATCCTTTCCGGTCAAATTATCAAGCAATGCCTCCATTTCACGAATGCGATCCTGTTCTTTTTTGTCATAGGATTTTAAACTTTCCCCGATCAGCTCTCTAAGCTTGCAAACGACCTCAGCTTCAGTGAGCGGTGCTTGAGTGACGATATCAATGACCTCTTCTCTGAATTTGGTGAGCTCCTTGTTTGATCCTGAAACGGCCTTTATTGCAGTATTACGGCTAGACTGTTCTTCTTTTTCAATCTTTTGTAATTGCGCCGTTAAGTGAGATTTCGCTGACAGTGCTGACTTCAAATAGATATCAATGAGAATGTCATTCCGCAAATAAAATTGATGTTTTAAGAAAGCCAGCATGTACAGATAAGCCTTGTGTGGATTGGAAAAGCTTGTCAGTTGAAAGGTCTGTGCTTTTTTGACCCAAGTGGCGAAGTACTCCGTTGCCTGGTCGGTGAGTTGTAGCTTATTGGTTAGCGAACTGAAATCAAAATGATAGTTTTTGACTCGCTCAAAGGCATCAATATTTTTTTGAATCTCGCCTGGTTTTACAGACTGACTAATCGTTTTCAAGCAGGTAATGGGCGGACGTGCAAGAGGAGGCGAATTGTCTTCAGGATTGAACAGGGTTTGGAGTGATTTGTTTTGTTCTGCAGTGAGTCCCGTCGCGATGATCTCAAGTAATTGCTCTTCATATACATTGAAGTGATCCGTGATGTAAGCGGAAAGTTTGCTGTAGGTGGGAATAGATAGCTTATTATTCCAGCAATATTC
Source organism: uncultured Oleiphilus sp. (assembly GCA_963975615.1). GTDB lineage: Bacteria > Pseudomonadota > Gammaproteobacteria > Pseudomonadales > Oleiphilaceae > PZPK01. The sequence continues at coordinate 11,658 of CAXBKC010000045.1, read as the reverse complement.
GACTAGTGCCTTAAGGACCTTTCGAGGAGCAAGCTGTTGCTCGATAAACCACTGCGCCTGAGATTTTAGCTTCTTGTCATCTGATTCGTCGGGCAGTGTCCAGCCTGACAGCGACAAAATTGTTTCCCTGTGGTTTTTACGCGATGTTTCACTGTAATGCTGGATGTCGATCTTTTTATCGACGCCCAGCATGCCAGACACATATTGAAGATCGCGTTTACGGAAGTCTTCTGCAACAAAGAATTTCCCGGACGCTCTGAAATAGCCTAACTGAAGTATAAAGCCAACTCGATTAATGTCAGTTCTGAGGGCGTTAAAGGCTAACCGCCTGATTTCAGGTGAAACGGAAAAATAGCGGGGTCGATCGATTTTGTGAATCTTCGGCGGCGTATCAAAGATACGTTGTTCCGTCGGTGTCAGGATAGCGAGTTTAGTCATTGTTGTTATTCTTGTTGGGTTGTTTGGATTGAGAGTGATGTTGACGCTTGGCGGAAACGTTACTCTAAGGCCCGTTCTATTCTATTTTTGACAAGATTATCACTCGTGTCGATATAACGCATAGCCGATTTGATATCCCGCCATCCCACATATTCCATCAATAATTTAATATCCCATTGGTGGTCACTGGCCCAAGACGCAAACCCTCGGCGTAACGAGTGGCTACTGAAGCTATCGGCGTCTGGCAGGCCAGCATCTCGGAATAATCCCTTCATCAGCATAATGATACTGTTGGGATTTAATGCACGATCCGAGATTTGTCCCCAACGGTTGATGCCGAAAAATACTGGCCCGACACTCATGCCATTCAACAGAATCCACTCCTGATAAGCGTTGATGGGGCATAGTCGACTCAAGGCAGGCACCTTGAATTCTTGCCCGAGATTTTGCCGATCCCCTTTGCTTCTAGGCAAAAAAATCGTCATGCCTTCACCGGGTACAAGCTGAATATATTCGGCTTGAAGACGGCTTAATTCATCACTTCTAAAACCTCGCCAGAACCCTATTAGCACCAGGGCTTTGTTGCGCGTTTGCGTCAAAAGCATTTTATGGTCGCCAGCGGCCTTCGCCTTTTCGATACGCTCATCCATCCAAAGCACTAATTGCTCAAGTTGATCGATTTTTAGCGGCTTGGCCTGTTTTACCTGAGCAGGATGCAACTCCTTAATCCCCTTCAGCACCTTTTTAACCATGGGCGCCTTTGTTGGATCAGGAAAGCCTTGGTCTATATGCCACTGGGATAAGGCAGCAAGACGCTGTTTCAGCGTGCTGATGGCCAGCGTGTCGGCATAATTTGCTAAATACCTGGTCACGCTGTCGGCGGTGGCGGGTAGAAAGCCTTCCCACGTCTCTTCAAAGTGGCGAATGGCGGATTGATAACTGATTCGCGTATTTTCCCGAGTTGCGGCATGGATATATTGGTCAATCTTGCTCATCATCACTGCTCCGATTTTCCAGCCGAAGACGAGACTGCTCAATCGCCTTATGGAGCTTTTCTTGCAGCAGTGCTTTTGACGGTAGCGCCGTTAGATATTCAGCAACGTGAATGCCGGACTGATCCAGCTCTAAGAGCTCAACCATTTCTTGCCTTTTGCCGGCACACAGGATGATTCCAAGGGGGGAGTCTTCTTCTGGCTGACGTTCATGCTTATCCAGCCAGCGCAAATAGAGCTCCATTTGCCCTTTGTATTCGGCTTTAAAGTTACCGATCTTCAAATCAATCGCGATTAAGCGTCTCAGGTGGCGATTATAAAAGAGCAAATCGATGTAAAAGTCCTCCTGGTCAATTTGAATCCGTTTTTGGCGACCCAAAAAAGCAAAACCAGTGCCTAGCTCCAGCAGGAATTTTTCCAACTCGCGCAATATGGCATCTTCTAGATCTTTTTCCATATAGCGATCATTCAGCTCCAGGAAGTCAAGTAGATAGGGGTCGCGAAACACCAGATTTGGCGACATCTTGTCGCTATCCCGTAGTGCTTGCAACTCGAGGAGTGCAAGCTCTTCAGGTTTCTTCGATAGTGCGGTACGCTCATACAGCATGGAGTTGATTTTCGAATGCAGGGCTCTGACACTCCAGCGTTCGTGTCGGCACATTTGGGCATAGAATTGCATTTGAAGCGGCTGTTTCAGGTAAATGATTTCCTTGAAATGCGACCAGCCCAATTGTCTCCACAGTGTAGAGACAATTGATTCATCGGGAAAAGCCTCTGCAAAACGAATCATGTGACGAATATTTTTCTCGGAGAAGCCCCGTCCATAATGATCTCGTAGTTGTCCCGACACGATAGAAACAATTTCCTCGCCATAAGATGCCCGCTGGCCACCCAGTAGTTCTTTATGAATCCGCTGACCTACCTTCCAGTACAGCATGGTCATGCTCACATTCACCGCGACGGCAACAGACGATTTAGTCTCTTCAATTAATTGTCGAATTTCCTCAACCAACTGAGTTTGCTCTGGGGTGGCACTTATTACGGAAGGTTTCTGGGTTTTACGCATCACGGTACTCGTTAAATGGAAGGCTCAGACAAAAGGGTCTATTCATACTAAACAGAGCCTGATTCAGGCGAGAAAAGCTTATAGCATAGGATAATGCCCGATTATTGGATGTCAGTTTAACGCTATATTTCTCAAACTGGTACTATTAATATAGTATGTATCTACATGGTACGTAATACAGTATGAAAAAATAGGAGAGCATGATGGCCCGTGGTGGAATCAATAAAAGACTCGTCAAAGAAGCGCGTGATGCGATCCTGGCAAAAGGGCAAAATCCGTCCATCGATACGATACGTATTGAATTAGGCAATACGGGGTCGAAGACCACCATCCATAGATACTTGAAGGAGCTAGAAGAATCTGAAAGCGCTAGGCTGGATGATGAGGCATTATTAAGCGGTACCATTAAAAACTTAGTGGCCAATCTTGCGTCAAATCTTCACATGGAAGCGAACGCCATCGTTAAGGAAGCTGAAGAGCGCCAAAATAATCGACAACGTGAGTGGCAAGAACAAGATGCGAAACAGAAGCAATGCATTTCTGAATTAGAAAAACTTATTGAAAAGCTGAAGAACGAACTGGCAAATTCAGAAAAGTTGCGATTCGCAGCCGATAAAGAACTAAGAACGATAACCATTGAAAATCAAAGAATAGTGCAAGAAGTTACTGACCTAATCGCCTTAGCTGAAGAAAAAGATAAGCGCATCCAGTCACTTGAGGATAAGCATCAGCACGCCCGTGACGCTGCAGAACATTACCGACGGGCAGTAAAGGAACAGCGAGATCAGGATCAACGCCAGCATGAACAGCAAGTTCAGCTGCTACAAACAGAGCAACGTCATTTGAGCCAAACCCTGTCTATCAAACTATCGGAGATTACTCAACTCAACAAAGAAAATGCCCGCTTTGTTACCGAAATAAGTGAGACACGAAAGCTTATTCCGCCTTTGGATTCAAAAATTACTTTACTGGAAAAACAGCTATCAACCGCCCTTACCAAGAACGCCACGTTAACCAGCCAGAAATCGGAACAACAGATATTTGCAAAGCGACAAGAAGAGGAATTAACTGAAGCCAAGAAGCATCTTGTTAACGCCATTAAGTTACAACAGGATTTAAATATTGAAATCGCCAAGCTAAAATCCGAGCTAGACGTCAAGAATGAAATGTTCGATAAAATCAGCACATATTACGAGCAGCCTGTATCTAGCCCGGTGATCGCAAAAGATTCAGGCTGAGCGTTTTAACCAAAAATCTACATATGTCTAGATTATTGATAAATTCTCAAAAAATGGATGGCATTATATTGTTTTATATCAATAGCTTAAGCCGGGTGAGTGGGCGTTTTTTACCGCTTTTGTAGTTGAACCCAAGATTTTACTAATCAGTCTGATGTACAGCTTATTTTCTTACACAAATATAAAGATAAAACCAAGATAGGTGATTTCAGATCAACATATTCAACGAGAATATTTTTTTTGTTGTAGTATCTGCTGTAAAGAATATTTATGGGTAAGAAATAATGAATTTGGAACCTACGCTTTTAAAAACGATTGAATATAAAGGTCATGTCGTTTTTAAAAAACGGTCATTACATAGCTTTAAACGCTGGAAAAAAGAATACCAAAGTAAAGAAGCGTGCTTTGCTTTTATCACCCAAGGTGAATATAAGGTCAGAGATCAGACAAACTTATTTGAATTCAATAGCAATAATGCTTTGTTGGCAAAGTGCTCTAACTATTTTTATGAGAGTGCTTCTTACCCCGAGCTATCTGATCACAATGGTGAAGCGATTGGCATATTCTTATATCCAGACTTGTTTCAAAAACTGTTTAAATTTGATTTAACAAAATCAAATCATAGGGTTGAATACAACCTGAAACAAATAAAAGTCGACAAGATGCTAGAAGTATATCGAGACAGTATAAATGTGCTACTAGATAACCCAGAGCTTGCAGATGAGCTTTTAGTTGAAACAAAACTAAAAGAATTTGTCATACTCATGACTAAAAAAGTTGGAGCAGATTCTGAGATCAATTTCTTGAGTTCCATGTTTAAACCTCATTTCGCAAAGTTTCAAGAAGTCATTCAACATAACGTGTATACCGATTTAAGTTTGGAAGATCTTGCTAGTCTTTGTCATATGAGCTTGTCTACTTTTAAGCGCAAGTTCAAAGAGGTATATTCAGAAAGCCCTAAGAAATATATAACGCGTTTGAAAATTGATAAAGCGATCGAATTTTTGAAAGAGGGTCGATTGCGAATATCGGATATCGCTTTTGAAACCGGCTTCGATTCTATTTCAACCTTCAATCGTTCTTTCAAAGCACAGACCGGAAAGAAACCATCTGAATACCTATTCAATTCGTAGTTACTGGCAATGCGTTCCTTAGTAGTCTTTTCTATTTCCAAAAATTATTGATCAGCATCCATCTTAAGCCTCAATCAGCAGAAAAGTACTTGAGCTTAAATCCAGAAATGGACTGATTTGCATAGTTGTTGACCTTATTTGAAGAGTGGCGGCAGCTATTGATAGCTAACATATGCAAATCTTAAGCGTTTAAGCAGAGCATTCCTTAATTATTGGAGAATCAACATGACGACACTAACACTACACACTATTGAAACTGCACCTGAGGCAAGTAAACCTTTGTTGGAGGGATCACTAAAAGCCTTTGGTATGATTCCAAATTTACATGCTGCGCTTGCAAGTGCGCCGGGTTTACTTGAGGCCTACCAAACACTACATGGCTTATTTGTTAACTCTTCATTTGATGCTGAAGAAAAGACAGTGGTGTGGCAGGCTATTAATGTTGAACATGCCTGTCATTACTGTGTGCCAGCTCATACTGGCATTGCACACTCGATGAAGGTAGATCCTGCACTAACTGAATCCCTTAGAAATGAAGAACCTATGCCTACGCCTAAATTGCAGACCTTACTCGATACAACGCTCAGTATCGTACGTAATCGTGGTCGAATTTCTGAACTGGAAGTCGAAAAATTTTATGCGGCTGGTTATAATGAACGCCAATTACTAGAAATAATTTTAGGTCTATCACAAAAAATAATCAGTAATTACACCAACCACATAGCTAACACACCGGTAGATGCGCCATTCAAAAAGTTTGCATGGGAAAAGAAAGCGTAAGTTTTTCGCTCTATGCTTTTATTTCATATTTAAGGAGTGATGAATGCGAAACGAACTTGTCATCAAGACTGAGGTCTTCAAATCTTCGATTCGTTTACTCCTAAGATAATAATATGAACTTTATTTGTGGTGCTAATATATAAATCTTTTACAAACGGAAACCCCCAATGAATTCCAACACTCCTACCTCTGATTCTTTGCTAATACCTTTGTCACGTTCCTTACTCGCTTTACGCCTAGGTGTTTTTGTGGTGATGTTGATGTGGACACTCGATAAGTTTGTTAACCCAGCTCATAGCAGTAAAGTGTTTTCTGGTTTCTATGGAATTGATTGGTTGAGCCAGAATATTTCCTATCTTGTTGGCGCTATCGAATTGTTGCTAGTGCTTGCGTTTGTTGCAGGCATTTGGCGCCGCTGGACCTACGGTGCCGTTTTATTGATTCATGCCATTTCAACCTTTTCATCCTACAAAATGTATATGGTTCCCTTTGATAACCTGCTGTTCTTTGCGGCATGGCCTATGTTAGCAGCCTGCTTAACCCTTTACTGGTTAAGAGACTGGGATACTTTGTGTGTAATTCCTACCAAGTTGAAGAGATAAGGCGCAAAAGGTAAGCAGAATCTAATGGGGAGCGCCCTCCCCCAATTGGACTCTCATATTGGTAAGCACTGTAATAAAAGTTTTCTCCAAGTTTTTTATGTCGAACAAAGTATCAGTAATCGCCATTACACCCGAATATCTCTAAAGGTTAGTTAGATGACATCTATCAGGATTTTCACATTAACCTTGCTCACGATGTTTGCATTCGCTGGTAATTCAGTTTTGTGCCGTATTGCGCTAAAACACACCAGTATCGATGCGGCAAGCTTTACCTCGATTAGACTAATCTCTGGCGCTGTTGTGCTTTGGCTTATTGCCAGTACCTTTCGTCGCCAGAGTACCGGAAAAGGTAATTGGGTTTCCGCCTTTGCCTTATTTGCTTATGCAGCAGGGTTTTCATTCGCGTACATAAGCCTAACGGCGGCAACAGGAGCCCTCCTACTTTTTGGTGCGGTTCAAGTCACTATGATCAGTCACGGCTTGCTTGCCGGAGAGAGGCTTAGTTGGCGACAGACGGTTGGTTTAATAATTGCCATTGTTGGTGTGGTTGGCTTGTTACTGCCCGGCATATCAACGCCACCACTATTTGGATCTGGCTTGATGTTGTTTGCGGGTGTGGCGTGGGGTGTTTATTCATTGCGAGGGAAAAAAGATGATGACCCAATTAGAGTAACGACTGGAAATTTCATGCGTGCAACGGTTTTTACGATATTGCTAAGTATGTCGTTCGTCTCGAGCAGCAATTTAGATATGATTGGTATCTTGTACGCAGTTGCTTCTGGTGCTGTAGCATCAGGACTAGGATACGCTCTCTGGTACTCAGTTTTACCTTTGCTGAAAGCTACAAACGCCGCGACTATTCAACTTAGTGTTCCTGTTATCACAGCAATTGGCGGTATCGTTATACTTGGTGAACCCGTCACGGTGCGTTTTGTGATGGCATCTCTAGCCATTATTGGTGGAATTGCTTTGGTAGTGATGCGTAACTCTTCCCATCATGTTAGTACTCAATAAATTACGTCAGTAATTCCAAACTCAAGCTATTCACTATCTTCTTTATCTTTCACTTTTAGATACGACTGAGAAAAGACACTTATTGAATCCATTTGCTTACCAAAGTTTCGGCAAGCTGAACACATCATGGTATGAAATGTAAGGGATACTTGTTCTTTTCCTAATAAATGTCGCTCTTTTTTATCAGATAACAATTTAGTCGCTTCTTTGCAGTTCATCATAGTATTCCGGCCTCTGTACTTTCACCTTTAAGAAACCATTTATTCTCAAGGCATTCTCTTAGCCTCAATCTTGCACGATATAACATTACGTGAAGATTGCTGGTTGATATATCCAAGCTTTCGCAAATTTCATTTGCTTCCAGTTGAACAAATTCACGCATCATAAATAAGCGGGCCTGATTCTCTGGTAAACGATGTAAACAAGTTTCAAAAACGCGCCAAAAGTGATCTTGCTTAACCGATTCATGAGGAGATCCCCAACTTACGGGTCTTTCATTCTTATGCCAACGCCCATTATCATTAAACAATTGATCCATATTATCTTCTTCCTGATCTTCGTTTAACAAACTACTCGCCTGAACGTACTTTTGATTTTTACGGAGGATGTCAGCTATTTTATTTTTGAGGATGGCAAAAACCCAAGTTTTAAGCGCTGAACGCCTTTCAAATTTCCCCGTATTTTTTAAAGCACCAATCAATGCATCTTGGACCGCATCTTCAGCTAAGGCTTCATCAGAAAGCTGTAACTTTGCAAACTTCAACATCATCACCCGAAGCTCAGTTAAAAACTTTGGGTCGGATAAGTTATCAACAGACTCAAACTTTTCTATATCTGGAGTGATTTTTTTTTCATGGCTTGCTGTCATCGATTTGATCCTAGTAGTTAGTTGGTCGTTGTGATTTTGTTTTTCTTACAGATAAGTTGATCTCTGCCAAGCGACTCTTCATTACTTAATGCATTGTATAACGTATTTTCAGTTTTAGCGGGTTCTTAAAAGCGCAGGTTTAACGTCTAAATGTTCTTTTTTATAAAGTCGGGCCTTGTCGAAGCATGATTAAAATAAAAAGATGGTGAATATTTTAGTTCAAATATCATCACGGGTGTTAATAATAGCGCCAATAACACTAGGAAAAAATACTTGTTGTAAGAATATAAAAGTATCTGCGACTAACAATAAATTGTTATCAATTTTTTCCATAAACGATAAAACTTGGAAGTAGACACTATGCACGAAATCGCACAAAACTATTATGGCAAACAATTGCAAAGCACTGCTGACCTTAAAACTACTAAGAGAACCTCAGTTTAAATAGCATGAGGCTTACTCTTCTTTGGGAAACAAACTTAAAATCGTTGCATCAGGGTTAGAGGCGTAAAAAGCAAATGCAAAGGTAACGACGTAAGGTATATCTTTCCCATTTTTGGTGACACGTACGTTCCCCACATCGCGGCCATTTGAAATATTAGGTGTATCGAGTGCAGAGGACTGACCAGGTGACCAGCTAAATACAAGGTCACCATGAGTAAAGTTCTTCTCTGCCATTAAGGTTGGGAGCATTACCGCTTGATTACCCACAGCGACCACACGCATCATCGGAGGAATTCCTTTTGGCAAATCACCTTTATAGAGGAATGGCGTTCTGGATGAGTCGTAACCAATATATGGGTTAGCACCATAATTTCTAATGCCCGGCTGGTTGGGAACCTGAATTAATCCTTTGGGTGCTCTATCTTTAAACGCTTTCAGAGACTCAAGACGAGATGGCAAAATTGTTAACTGTGCACCAATCAATTGACCGACAACGGCTTCTCCAGAATACTGTTGCCACCAACTTTCTGTTTGGCGGTCGTACATCAGCATATCAGAGTGTCTCAGCTTTCCTGTTGTGCCAAAATCTAGTAACTGAGATTTGACTCTTCGATCAAATACAATTGAGGTATTACATAGTGGACAGTAGGTAACAGAAATTGGAATACCGCCCAACTCATCATTAACAATTTCATGCCACATTAAAATTCTTAATGGATACGCTTTTGCTTGACCATTTATTATCACACCGATGATCGGTTCATTTTCAGAAAAGTCTTTCAAATAATCATGAATGAACTTAACCTCCACAAAATCAGGCTTATCAATAGCAGGTATTCCATCTTTACTAGGGCCGCCAGAGAGAATTTCGTTAAGATCTATGGACGTCTTACTAAAGTCTGTTCTTGGCCATTCTGCTTTCCACTGTTCAAATACCGAAGCGTATGCCTGATGGCATAGAAACGCCAAAATACAGGCCATCATAAGAGGTTTCACAAAAACAATAGCATGCTTCATAACGTTTCCTTAATTTAGCTCGTATATGTGTTATATATTTGATTTAACCGGGTATGCTTCAACTATGTTTAATCGTAGTCGTATAAATATTGCTGATCCTTACGGTAGAAATTCAGATACATGCATATCTACAATCAACGTCATCAACATTTCTAGTTCAATAAGATGTTGAGTAAATTATCTCTGAAGGTGATATTTTCTGCTAAATGGGAATGTTCATCGCAGACAAAGAACTCGTAAGCAATAGGGAAAGTGCCTTTTCCAGAATTAACTGGATTTAAACTATCTCTTGCTAATAGAGAAGCTTTGGTGACACTGCCATCACCGGCTTCCAGCATCAAGTAATCATAGTTTATACCCTCTACCCTATTCACTACTTCATCTGGAAACAAACGAACCATATCTTTCCCATCGACTGTTTCAAGCAAACATCTGGCAGGCGTCAATACGCAACTAGCACCTAGAACAATAAATTTATTTGGCGCAGTGTCACTGGCAATGGATAAAGCTTGATGAAAACGTTTCCCTCTTTGTAGTGATTGATCCATAAAACCCTCTAAAAAATCCAAGTGTGTTGCCAGCGCCTCTTTGTTGTTCATGAACGGGTCTAGTTGTGCAATATGTCCCCTTATCTTGGGATCAAAGATCGACCAATACTTTTCCTTCCAGGTATCGAGTTCAAATAAATCCAACTCAATACGCTGCCCATAAACATCAACCATCCAACTACGCTCAGGGTGTGGAAATAATTGGTAGATACTAGGCATGGTCGCCAGAACTTCCGGCTCTATTCTTGTCAGAATAATTGGTGATCCCACAATTGCTTGCTGAAGTGCACTAATGGAGCCGTAATTGGGCGTACCTATCAGGATAGCCTTGCGAACCTTTTCTCCGCCAGAATAGCTAATATTGAAAGTATCTGAATTGAGAACATCTTCACCGCCAAAGCGTGAATAATAGCGAGTGATCAAACCACCTGCGCTATGCGCTACGATATCTACTTTTAAATCAGGATTTTCTCGTAAGTCACGAATTTTCATGATTAGGATATCTAACTGTTTGGCTGCAATAACTAAATCTTTACGCCAGTCCCAAGCCATCAACACACAATCTGATTCAGCAGTTAGTTCATCGATATCGACACATTGATAGCCACCTGCTGTTTCGAGAGTTTCAACAATAGATGCATAAAAGCGAGTTCCTGCAGCGGTCATAAACAGACCTGAAGGTACTAACTCATCACTTGGATTTAAAATATCTGATCCATTGATAGGTAATGCCAATTTTTCAAACTTTCCGCCAAAGAGAAGATCAAAAGTAGAGCCAGGCCAAACAAGCTCACCAGTCTGTTTGTTTTTTAGCTGACTACCCATGATGCCAGGTATAAAAATAATAGGTACCTTGTTTTGACTGGCTTGTTTTTCGTAAATTCGAACAAGATCCGGGGCCTGTAAAGCACTGCATGCACTCAAGAAAAATAATACTGATGTGGCTACGATGATATGAGCAGCCTTCATCCCAAATAACAAAACGTTGTTTTTAGCCATAATCATTCTTCTCAAAGAACTAACTATAAAGGGTGAATATATTTGTCTTATCGATGTGCCTATTTATTACATCAATTTCTGTTTACATCATTTATCTTATGAGCACTCAGATTATTTATAAATAAATGTAAGAACTTCACCGTTGCTGACGACTACTCTGTACTTTTACTTGTATTGTTAGGAATACAGCCATGACAAATAAAACAATAATTTTCGTATTCTTATTGATCAGTACTTTTATTTCTTCCTTGGTCTTAGCAAAGGGCCGCCTTACCATTACAGGTTCAAGTACCGTTGCACCATTGGTCATGGAAATAGCTAAACGATTTGAAAAAAAACACCCGGATACACGCATTGACGTCCAAACTGGAGGCTCTTCTAGAGGGATTTATGATACTCGATTGAAGCTCGCTGACATCGGCATGGTATCTCGTGGATTAAAACCGATTGAAAAAGACCTTAGCTCATTTCTTATTGCAGTGGATGGTATCGGGATGATTGTGCACAAAAGTAACCCTG
>CAXBKC010000044.1:0-14592 GCA_963975615.1 uncultured Oleiphilus sp. | reverse complement strand
AAAACTCAACGCTTATAAAGCGCTTCAAATGTCGCTGTTTCAATGGCATGACTATTCAAGTAATAACCTACTAATGCAGCACTGCCATCTTCGGGTAATTCAAGTTTTTCTACATTAAGTGCAAAAACTTTAAATTGATAGCGATGCGCTTTGTCGCCTTCAGGCGGGCATGCACCACCAAAACTTTTACTACCGTAATCTGTCTTAAACGTTTGGCTGCCTTCAGGTAATAAACCTTTATCCGGGTTACCTACGCCAGTGGCCAAGGTTGTTACCGAAGCGGGGATGTTGATTAACACCCAATGCCACCAGCCACTTCCTGTCGGTGCATCTGGATCATAAGCCGTAATGGCAAAGCTTTTGGTGTCGGCCGGAGCATTCGCCCAAGTTAGCTGAGGTGATAGGTTATCACCAGTACAGCCAAAGCCTGCGAACTCTTGCGCTTTGGGCATTAATGCGCCTGCTTTTATATCGCTGCTCGAGATAGCCATTTCAGCTTGGGCAAACTGGGACAGACTTGACGCAATTAGGGCACTGCCTGCTATGAGCGTAAGTTTAGATTTTAATGATTTCATATAACAATCTCCTATTATCCTTTAGGGTATTACACGTTTACGTCTATTTCTTTAGAGGCTGAAGCAGTTTATCTAAACCTTCAATTTTGATATCCAAGGTTAAATCTAATAAATTACCAAGCTCTCCAGAAGGGAAGCCCTTTTTTTTCATCCACAACAAATATTCTTCGGGTACATCAATCAAGCGGCGGCCGTTGTATTTACCAAAGGGCATCTTAGTATTCGCTATTTTGATTAAGTGCTGCTTTTCGATCATGATATTGGCTTCATACTAAGTGTTTATAACAACACGTAAGGCCTGAACATCTAGACCTGTTTTCGATATATAGAGTAAGCAGTCCTGTTTTTGTTTTTCCAAGAAGGCAATTTCATCATCACGAATCAGTGGGTTTTTACTTTGCAGGCTGATGAGTCGTTTAATCTCACTCGTTAACTGCTCCTCAACTGCATTTTTAGCATTTTCGATGAGTTCTGGGACAGCTTTTTCGGCCATCGCTTGGGCGTGGGTCATCATGGTGCCGACTTCATTACGAATTTCTTTAAGCACCGCTTGAGCCATGCTGCGTTTTAGACCGCTGCACAATTCATTCAGTTTATCGTGAGGAAGAACTTCGCCTAAGTCTCGCCCGTCGATATTGACCAAAATTCGCTGTGGGGAAACAGGTAAGAAGCGATCGAGCTGTAAAGATTTTGGCGCCATACTATTTAACGCGAAGATAGCCTCTAAAAATAAGGTGCCAGGCTCAATGCCTTTGACAGAAATCTTGGCAAGTGCGGCATTACCTAATTCACCAGAAAGTGTTTGATCAATTAAGTCTGTTACCATTGGGTGTTCCCAAGTAACAAACTCAACATCATCTCTTACTAGCGCTTTTAAACGGTGAAAGGTGAGGGTGTTGCCATCTTCTTGTAAGCCAGGGAAATGCTGCTCGAGCATATGCTCACCAGGGTGAATGATTAGCGTATGATCGGTTTGGTATTCCTGCTCGACACCATAAAGATTAAATTGGCGTTCCATATAGCTTGAGAGTAATGAACTTTCTTCTTCCGATTCTATTTTCTCAATGATCGCCTCTGCAATTTCTGGTTGGCAGGAGTTTAACTCTAGTAAGGGATCGCGTCCTGTTTGTAAGGCAGCCATCGCCTCATCGCGTCTTTCGCGGGCTTGTTTGATAAAAGTTGCGCTTTCTGGGCTGCTAAAGTCTTTATCTTTTAAGTATTGTTCTAGTTGTTCAGAGAAGTGTTCATATAAGGCATAACCTGCAGCACAACTATGCGTGAAAGCATCTAAACCATCGTGATACCATCGGAATAAGCCCTCTTGCCTACTTTCGAGTAAATAAGGCACATGAATTTGGACATCATTGGTTTGGCCAATTCTATCTAAACGGCCGATGCGCTGCTCGAGTAAGTCTGGATTTTCGGGTAAATCAAATAACACTAGGTGTCGAGCGAACTGAAAGTTTCGGCCTTCACTGCCAATTTCAGAACAGATCAGGGCCTGCGCGCCTTCTTCTTTATCGGCAAAATAAGCAGCAGCTCGGTCACGCTCAATAATGTTCAAGCCTTCATAGAATGCCGCAGTGCGAAAACCTAAACGCAGCCTTAAATAAGCTTCGAGGGTTAAGGCTAATTCAGCTGAGCGGCAGATAATAAGGGTCTTATCCTCTCTAGTGGTATCGAGGAAATTGCTGAGCCAAGCAACGGCAGGATTATGTTTAATACTTTCTTCTGCTACTTCTGTTTGTGGTGCGTTCGGGTCAACTTCTAAGGGATAAGCATTTAGAATTCTGTCTGGAAACCCTTTCACGGCTTGTCTGGTATTTCGAAACAGAATTCGACCTGTGCCATGTTGGTCAAGTAGCTGTTGGATAGCTTGTTGCTTGCTTAAGGTTTCAGAGTCGGCACCTAGTGTCTCAATGACGTCTTTTGGTAAGGCTTCGTCGTCGTTTAATGACTGTAAGTTGCCAACCAGTTGGGTAATTTTTTGGTAGTTTTGTTCTTGCTCAATAAACTCGTTTAAATTGTGAAAACGATCAGGATCGAGTAAACGTAAGCGTGCAAAGTGGCTTGCAATGCCAGCTTGTTCTGGGGTGGCTGTTAACAATAATACACCATGACTTCGCTTAGACAGCGCTTCTATCGATTGATACTCTGGGCTACTTTCTGTTTCGCTCCAGTGTAAATGATGGGCTTCATCAACTACCAGTAAGTCCCAGCTTGCTGAAAGGGCTTTCTCTTGAATATCTTCCTTTAACAGGAGCTTTTGATCACAGATCACCAGCTGTTCAGTTTCGAATGGGTTTTCGATACCTTCTTCAGTCAGAGAATCAAAGCGTTCTTGGTCAAATACCGAAAAACGCAGATTGAAGCGACGGAGCATTTCGATTAGCCATTGATGAATCAAGGTTGAAGGCACCACTATCAGCGCTCTTCGAACAAGGCCATTATGAATCTGAGCATGCAGAATCATGCCGGCTTCAATGGTCTTACCTAAGCCTACTTCATCAGCCAAAAGTACCCGTGGTGCATGGCGTCTTGAAACTTGGTCTGCAATATAAACCTGGTGTGCCAGCAAGCTTGTGCGAGCACCGAGTAAGCCATGCGTTTCAGATTGTTGAAGGCGATGTTTATGCTTTAGGGTTTCATAGCGAATACGAAAAGCGCGGTTTCTATCGTAGTGCCCACTTGTTAAGCGTTGAAGTGGTGAAGTGAATTGAATAAAACAGTTTAATTCAACCTCATTGATCGTCTTAACTGCTTTAGTTTCGTCATCTGCTTTAGCTAAATAACGAATCAGGTCTTCCGTTTGATCGACACCAATTACAGTGAACTGTTCATCTTCATGATTGGAAATTGAGTCGCCTTCTTTGTATGTGACTCGGCTGATGGGTGCTTGTTCGATAGCGTAGGTGCGTATTTCACCTGCTGCTGGGAAAGAGATAGTAACGCGTCGGTTGGCAAATTCTGTGATGATTCCAAGTCCTAATTTGGGTTCAGTTTGGCTTACCCAACGTTGGCCTAAAGCATATGTCATTAATTTAATTCTCTACAAATAAAAGGGCTATAAGTTGAATGGCACTTATCATGAGCCAAATACTCATTAATATGACGCTCGATGAGCTTGTCGAAACGTCTCTGATGAAACTCAGAGCTTAATTTGGTAGACCCTTCGACAAGCTCAGGGACCGCCTTCGACGGGGCTCAGGGAGCGGTAATTTCTACTTAAGTAAGTGCCATTCGGGTATAAGTTGAAGTTGTCCGGCTATTATTTCGGGCCGTAATCGTAATCACCACCTTTCTCAAGTGCTTTCAGGTAAGCACTGCGCTCTTGGAAGCGCTTCACGTAAGCGTGAATATTTGGGTATTTATTTCCAATAGCGCCAGCAGCTACACTTGCTTCAAGTGGAAAACTCATCTGGAAGTCGGCACCTGTTAAATTGTCGCCAGTAAACCAAGTATGGGTACTGAGGTGTTGATCGACAAACCCCATATTCAACTTAATTTCGGGGTTTACAAAAGTCGTTAATACTTTATCCGCTATCATCTTAGCAACAGGCTTGATGAAGAAAGGCATAGGACTGGTTTTAACTTTTTCAAAAAGCATGCGCATGAGCAAAGGCGGCATCAATGAGCCTTCTGAAAAGTGCATCCAATATTGGTAGTCGCGAAACTCGGCAGAGCTTTCTTCTGGAAGAAAAGTTTCTTTAGCATAGGTGCGTATTAAATAATCGATAATAGCGCCCGACTCTGCAACATTAATATCGCCATCAGTAATCACCGGGGATTTACCTAAAGGATGAATCTCACGCAGGCTTTTAGGCGCACGAATTGTTTTTGGATCCCGTTCATAACGTTTAATTTCGTAGGGAATATTCAGCTCTTCCAATAGCCATAAAACACGTTGAGATCTTGAGTTATTTAAGTGGTGAACGATGATCATAGTGATACCTTTTATCTGTGGTCTTGATGCGATGCGTCAGCGTTGTGCTGACTTTTTAACTAACCAATTAAGGGATTTGTATTTGGCCTCCGCCCCCTTGGCCTGGCACTACAATCTGCGATGCTTGTTGGCGGCGCATTTCTTGTAGTTCTTTCATGGTATCTTCAACAGATCGGTTGGCAGCTTCACCAAAATTTTGTGCGGCTTCCCCCAGTGATTTTCCAACAAGCTCAAAGTTAAGAGGCATAGGTCCTGCAGGTGTCATCATTTGAGTACTGCCGATATAAACGATTTCGCGTGAATCATCTTTGACGCCTTCAGATGTAACTGGCGTCATACGGCGGATGGTGCCAACCTTGTTATCTGTGAAAACTTCTTCTAAATAAAGTTCATCCGGGCTCATAGATATATCAGATTGATCGTTGCTCATGGTTTAATCCTTAGATAAGAAATGTCTAAATTCATTTGCGCGTAAATTATCGTGGGATTGTATGGCCTCTTCGAATAAATAGCGAGCCAGTTTCACTTTTTGCCAAGGGCTTATTTGGCTTTTTTTGTTGTCAGATTCACTTTTCCATAGCGCGAGTGCAAGGCTATTAAATTTATCTTTTGCCCCTGTATTTAGCCATTTGGCGGCTTGAATACCTAATAAATCAAAACGGTCATTGAGCCAAAAGCTAAAGAAGCGTTTACCTTGAGTGACGTCACGGCATTGATTTTTTTCGAGTGAGTTAGCGTAAAGCTTGTGGAGGTGCTGAAGGCAACCATCACGCTGCTCAGTACTGTCGTCAATTTGCTCTAGAAGGTTATTGATTCGTTGGAAGGTATATTCAAGAACTTTCTGCATTCTATCGATATCAAAGTCGGGGGCATCTTCAGCACTTAACTCGGCTAAAAAACGCTCTAGCTTGCTGAAGAATATTTTTACCTGTCGCTGACTAAAAAGATTCTCAGGTTTTCGGGTCAGGTTTGTTATTTGTACTTTTAGCAGACTGTAATCGACATCATCTTGATGTAAAAAGGCTTTCAATAAATACCGTTCAAATTCATTGGTATCTTCTGTAATCAGGTTTAAACAATGCTTGGCAAGTGCTTGTTTGTCCAGACTAAGAAGGTAAGCTAGAACTTTGCTTTTATCAGGTCCTTTCGCTAAAGATCGAATTTGTTGGTTTTGTTTATTCATCTGAAGGCATAAACAAACACAGTGCTCACAAAAATCAAAACCTTCAGAGCTTGGGCAAGTGCAGGCACCTTGAATTTTTTTATCATGGTAGTCCAAGACAACATGATAACCTCCAATATCGGCCATAACCTTGTGTTCAGAAATATGCAGACTGGAAAGGAGAGTGTTGTTGAGTAAGGCTATACCAAGGTTGAACCTTTCTTGCCCCGCCATTTTAATAAGTTGCTCATGAGGAATGAACACAGGAAGCTTATTAGCTTGAGTCATAAGACTTTATGTTTCCATATTTAAATCAGCTGCGGGCTTGATGTAAGCGCACTCCTCTTCTTCGCTATACACAACAAGGAGTTGTTTTGTTTTTAGCGCTTGCAGAACTTGTGCTTCTCTTTCCTCTATTGGGTTTGTTGTTTCATTAAGGCCCCAGTCCCTGAGACAATATTCACTGACTAAACTATTCAGCGCGTCGCTACTTAATGCTTGGTAAGGAATAATCACAATTATCTAAGCCTTAAAGCTAAATATTTATGCAAGCTCGGGACTCACTCTAGTGCTGGTTTTATGTTCAGGGTCTTGAGCGGAGATATTTACTTTGCTGACTGAAACCGGAATGCCATTAAAGGCAGTAGTTCCGGTTAACTTATCCACAAATTTATCATCACTTAAGATATTAAGATTGACGCCAGGATGCTTTGAGGCAATTTCCAGCTGGGTACCTTGCATTGAGTGCCCCCAGCCGTGTGGAATGCTGATCACGCCTTGCATAATATCATCGGTAATTTGGGTTTCGATATGCAGCATGCCGACTTTACTTTCAACAAGTGCGGTATCGCCATTTTTAAGCTTTGACTTTTTAGCATCTACAGGATGAATCATCAATGTGCAGCGATTTTTACCTTTAACTAAGCGTTGGCTGTTATGAAGCCAAGAATTGTTTGATCTGACATGACGCCTACCGATGAGTAGTAATTCTTTTGAAGGCGTTCTCACCATTGCTTTTCTTAAACGAGCGATATCTTTTAAATAGCTGATGGGGGCAAGGCGAATGCGTTTTTTTGGCGTATAAAGTCGTTCTGGCAGGCGTGATTGAAGAGGGCCTAAGTCTATTCCGTGAGGGTAGTTTAATAGTGAGCTAAGGCATAAACCTTTGCTTAAGCTTCTATTTGGTGTGCCGTAGGGGCTTAGATCAATTATTTTTTGTACAGGGTGCTTAGAGGGGATAATGCCTTGTATGGCATCGACTATGAAATGCCCAGACTGGCTGGTGCCGGGTAATTGTGTACCGTAAGGGCCCGTGCGTAACATAAGATCAAGCAAGCCATCAGGACCAATGCGTTTTAGAGCTTGATAAGAGGCAAATTCTGTTAGTTTGCTGCGCATATCTTTACTTTCTATACGTCTTTTTAGTTCATGTAAGATTTGCCAGTCATGGCGAGTGTTTTTTTCATTTTCAAATAAGGCGGGTGAATATTTGGCAACATTACGCACACTGATTAAGTTAAAGACTAAATCATAATGAGACTGTTCTAAATGCGCTGTTGGTGGGAATATGATATCAGCATGGCGGTTGCTTTCATTGAGATAGAAATCAACGGATACCATGAAATCAAGAGACTTAAAGGCTTCATCTAATCGCTTACTGTTGGAACTGCTAAGAATAGGATTCCCAGCAATGACAAACATCATCTTAATTTGTTCATCACTCTCTAAGAGTATTTGGTCCGCCATACAGCTGGATGGTAGCTCACCACCAAATTCTGGTAAACCAGAGACACTCTTATAACGGTTTATATGACCTTTTTGACCGAGCCAATCTGATATTTCAGTCATATCGGCGGCAGGTTTGGTAAACATTAAACCACCACGTTCATCCAGGTGATTGGTTAAAGCATTAATAACGTAAATTAACCAAGTTGCTAAGCCCCCAAACTCTTGAGTCGATGTACCCATTCGGCCGAAGATGCAGGCTCGAGGTGTTTTAGCTAGTTTGTTTGCTAAATCGATTATTTTCTGACTAGAAATGCCGGTAATGTCAGAGACTATTTCGGGCGAAAATTCTGCGCAAATTAGTTGAATTTCAGCGATACCTTCCATATGAGGGTATAAACGACCGGTTTCAATTAAATCTTCCGCAAATAGCGTATTGAGTATGCCAAGTAGTAAAAATGCATCTGTACCAGGCTTAATAAACAAATGTTCAGAACACACCTTAGCCGTTTCAGTTTTGCGTGGATCAATCAGGATAACGTCACCGCGTTGGGCTATCTTCTTTAGTTTTGCACTGTAATCAGGTGCAGACATCAAGCTGCCATTTGATGCCGCAGGATTGCTTCCTAGTAAGATAAAAAGATCCATATGATCAATGTCAGGTACAGGAAATAAATACTGATTGCCAAAAAGTTCTAAGTTGGCCTGCATGTGAGGTAGTTGATCATTAGACGTGGCAGAAAAGCGGTTTTTAGTTTTTAATGCCTGAATAAAAGGTAACAAGAATAAAACATTGCCATGGTGGTGGGTATTCGGGTTACCAAAATAAGCGCCAAGGGCATTCTTACCATGCGTTTTTTGTATATCTTTCGCTTTATTAGCGACAAGGTCAAAGGCACGATTCCAGGAAATAGTTTTCCAGCCGTCTTTAGTCTTCATCAACGGTTGTTTAAGTCTGTCTGGGTCTTCATGGATGTCTTTTAATGCGAGGGCTTTTGGGCAGATGTGACCTTTACTAAATGGATCATCAGGATCTCCCTTAATCGATGCTACCTTATTGTTTTCAACCTTGATGGCTACGCCACACATTGCTTCACAAAGGTTACAGGTTCGATAGTGAGTAAAAGTTTGCACGCTGTCCATGATTTTATTTTGCTCCGCTCTTGTTTTTATTCTAATAAAATAGTTGTAAGTTTTGTTTAGATTCGACTCTCGGCATACAGCCGAAAAAACTTAAAGGTTTCTGCTGATGCATCTTTAAAAAACATACCTAAGGTAAAACCATTTTTAGCAATTGCAGTATGTTTGACTTCCCCTAGCACTTTGAGCTCTTTGCTTTTACCGTTATAAAAAACACTAATTTTTAAAATGACTAATGCGCCTTTTCGAAAGTCTGCCGGGCTATTTATTGATGCGCCTTTTTCAGAGATGTCAATTGTGCGCCCATCAACTTCATATTTATCATGCGTTGTGATAACCACATTCCATCGTGCAGGCCGACGAACAAAGCGACGGCGCTCAATGCCTTCATTACTAGCCAGACTATCTGCTGTAATTTCAGTTGTCTGTTTTAATTGACTGGCAAGGGTATCATTATCCTGAGACATTCATAGCTTCCATAAAGAATATATCAAGCGTAAATAAATACGCATACGTTTTTGGTATCTTGAGACGTAAATTAATTTAGCTAGGCAGATTGTTCAAGTAGATTTTAGTTAATAATGTTAAGAACACACCTTTCTTAATGCTTTAGTTTATTTGCTTGTAGATAAAGCAAAAAAAAACGCCTCCGGTAGGAGGCGTTGTTACTTAATATTTATTACTTAGATATTAATCTCTAGAAAATTCAGGGTAAGCTTCCATACCACACTCAGAGATATCAACACCGTCATACTCTTCTTCTGCGGTCACTCTAATACCCATCACCGCTTTGATAATCCCCCAAACAATGAGAGAGGCGCCAAACACCCAAACGAAGATAGTTAAAGCACCAAGGAACTGAGCAAGGAAGCTAGTACCATCGTTAGTGAATGGAACAACCATTACACCGAACAGACCAACTACACCGTGTACAGAAATGGCACCAACTGGATCATCAATTTTTAACTTATCAAGGCTAAGGATTGAGAAAACAACGATAATGCCACCTACAGCACCAATAATAGTTGCGGAAAGAGGCGTTGGTGTATCCGGGCCTGCAGTAATAGCAACTAGGCCAGCTAATGCACCGTTCAATGCCATAGTTAAATCAGCTTTTCCGAATAATATACGAGCAACGGTAAGCGCAGCAATCAAACCACCGGCCGCGGCCGCGTTAGTGTTCATGAATACAACCGCAACAGCATTTGCACTTTCTACGCTAGCTAATGCCAGTACAGAGCCACCGTTAAAGCCAAACCAACCTAACCAAAGAATAAATGTACCTAAGGTAGCCATTGGCAAGTTAGCACCAGGAATCGCGTGTATTTCACCATTCTTACCATACTTCCCTATACGTGCACCTAGTAATAGTACACCAGCAAGGGCAGCAGCAGCACCAGCCATGTGAACAATACCTGAGCCTGCAAAGTCACTGAAGCCATAGTAAGTCATTTCACCATCAACTAGGGTATTTTCAACTAATGAGCCAAGGCTAAACATGCCAAATACATCTGCTCCGCCCCAAGTCCATGAACCTTCCATTGGGTAGATGAAACCAGTCATCACAACAGCAAAGATCAAAAATGCCCAAAGCTTCATTCGTTCAGCAACAGCGCCCGATACAATCGACATTGCCGTTGCAACAAACACTACTTGGAAGAAGAAGTCAGCAGAAGGTGCATAGGTAGCAGCTTCTTCAGCGCCAGCAACACCGTCAGCAGTAATGCCAGTCAGTAAGGCACTGCCTAGATCTGCATACATGATTGCATAACCACAAACCATATACATGGTGCAAGAAATTGCGAATAGTGCGACGTTTTTGGTCAGAATTTCAGTGGTGTTTTTGGCGCGAACCAAACCGGCCTCTAACATGGCAAAACCTGCAGCCATCCACATAACTAAGGCACCACATACTAAAAAGTAAAAGGTGTCCATTGCATATTGCATTTCAGTAACTGTACTTGTTAAGTTTTCCATTTTCGCCCTCCAAGCTAGGCAATCTAGAATAATTCAAAAGGGTTTATACTGCGTCGGTACCAGTTTCTCCGGTACGAATGCGGATAACTTGTTCTAACGATGCTACAAAAATTTTGCCGTCTCCAATTTTTCCGGTATGGGCTGCTTTACTGATTGCATCAATTACTTGATCTAATAAGTCTGTACCGATAGCTACTTCAACTTTTACCTTAGGTAAAAAATCAACAACATATTCGGCGCCACGATAAAGTTCGGTGTGGCCTTTTTGACGGCCAAAGCCTTTTACTTCTGTAACGGTAATGCCCTGAACGCCAATTTCAGATAATGCTTCGCGAACGTCATCTAGTTTGAAAGGTTTGATAACAGCGGTGACAAGTTTCATGGAATACTCCTAAGTGGTCTCATTTTGTTATTTGGTAAGAGCATTAGCTGTGCCATGATAAATAACAAGATTAAAAACAGTGACTTACCGTTATTCTTGGATATCAAAAACTGCATTTATGGTTAGTATTGGTGCGGATAAAAAACGGACGCACCATTGCGGTGCTTATTAGTGATTTATTTAATTGTTTTGAAGATCGAGAACTACTTAGATATCCCTTAATATCAAAAATTGACTACCACATACAGGGGCTACGCTTTAATCGGCATACCTTTGAGCTCTGGGTCGTGATAATATTGAAAAAATTTTCTTTGTAACAAAGTCTTGTTGATCTATCGATCAACTTATTTGTGGTGCAAACTCAAGCGGTCTAAGGAGTTTTTATGTTAAGCCCTCAGGAATTACTGAATACAATACATCAGCAAGTGACTCAAATTCTGCCGGATGTCGGGAAGTCTGCACAAGAAGATATTTCTGCCCAACTTAAGATTATGGTGGGAAGTGTTATTTCTAAGCTAGATTTAGTGAGCAGAGAAGAGTTTGATACTCAACAAGCGGTATTAGCGCATACCAGAGAAAAACTAGAATTATTGGAAAAACGCTTTACAGAATTAGAACAAAAACTAGCTAAGTAGTTTCACGCTAGTGTTGTCATAATTGACACAGCCACCCTAAGGATGGGGTGATTTATATTGAATTTTTGCAAAGGAATGCTTATGTCGCTCTCTATTGTTTATACCCGCGCTCAGTTAGGTGTTGATGCACCAAGAGTCACGGTAGAAACACATCTATCAAATGGCTTACCTTCATTAACGATTGTGGGCTTACCTGAAATGGCTGTTCGTGAAAGTAAAGAACGAGTCAGAAGCGCACTGATCAACTCAGGCTTTGAATTTCCCAACCGACGCGTCACTATCAATCTTGCTCCTGCCGATTTGCCTAAACAAGGTGGTCGCTATGATTTGGCGATCGCCATGGGTATTTTATGTGCGACTGGGCAAATTGAAGTGCACACATTGCACCACTATGAATTTTTAGGTGAGCTCGCATTAACAGGTGAAATAAGGCCAGTGTCGGGTGTTTTGCCGACGGCCATTGCTTGCATAAAGGATGGCTTGAGTCTGTTTGTTCCTTATGAAAGCCGTTATGAGGCAAGCTTGGCGAGTGAGGGGGTTATTTTTGCGGCGAAACATCTCAGTGAAATCTGCCAGCACCTAAAAGAGCTTCAGAAATTAGAGGAAATTTCTTTTCAAGCACCAGAAATACACGCTCAGATTTTACCTGATTTAAGTGAAGTAAAGGGTCAGTATCAGGCGAGAAGAGCTTTAGAGCTCGCAGCAGCTGGTCGGCATAATTTACTTTTTTACGGCCCACCAGGAACTGGAAAAAGTATGTTAGCGGCACGCTTGCCTAGCATTCTGCCACCACTTACCCAAAAAGAGACTGTCGAAGTTGCCTCCATTTATTCCTTAGCGGGCGTGGCGAGAGAAATGAATCTATTATTCTCGGCACCTTTTAGAGCGCCGCATCATACTGCATCGGCGGTATCTTTGGTTGGTGGTGGCTCACACCCCAAGCCTGGTGAGATTTCTCTAGCGCATCGAGGGGTGCTATTTTTGGATGAATTACCCGAATATGCACGTACCGTGCTAGAAGTTTTACGCGAGCCGATCGAAAGTGGCGAGATCAGAATATCCCGGGCAAACGGTACCTTAACCTTCCCATCTCAATTTCAACTCCTTGCTGCCATGAACCCTTGCCCCTGTGGTTATGCAGGTCATCCTACTGTTGCATGTTCAGATACACCACAGCAGATTGCTCAGTATCGGCGTAAATTATCTGGGCCATTACTTGATCGTTTCGATTTACATGTCGAAGTGTCGAGTCAGTCGGGCGCTGTCTTATTATCAAATGCTGAACCCGCTGAAAATTCTTTATCTGTATATGAAAGAGTCTCTTTGGCGCGGGATAAGCAATATCAGAGGCAGGGCAAATTAAATAGTGAACTCAAACCGAGTGAATTGGTTATGTACTGCCCCCTAAGCCCAGAGATCCAAAAAATATTGGAGTCTGCAATGGATAGATTAGCCTTGTCGGCGCGAGCGGCTCATAGGATTGTTAAAGTGGCTAGAACCTTGGCAGATCTTGAAAATCACGATGATTTACTGTTAAAGCATATTACCGAAGCTTTAGCTTATCGTGGTATGGATAGGCGTTCAGCTTAAATACAAAGATGTAAATAATTAAGCATTCGTAGTATTTATTTATCGCTTAAACCGCGCTTTTACCTCAAGAGTGAAATGGTTTATGATGACGGCCTAATTATCCGTATCAATACAAAAAAGCCAATCCGTGAGGGTTTATGATTAACGCTGCGTTTCTTGTTTATGATCGAACCTTATTTTCAGGGGTGACCAGACCTTATGAAATTCTGAAAGCGGTTAATGCCATGTCTAAATTAGATGGTGGTGGCCGTCAGTTAAACTTATCGATGGTGAAAATCGCCCCAGAACAACCTAAAGTGGCGGGCGATATTCCACTTAATATTCAAGATAACTTTGAAGATTTAGGTCATCTTGACTGGTTGTTTATTCCACCGAGTTGGCGTAATCCAGCCTACCTTCTTAAAAAATACCCACATTTACCTAAAATGCTTAAAGAACGATACGATGCTGGCACCAAGTTTATTGCAACGGGTTCGGGTGTCTATTTTCTGGCCGCGGCGGGTTTGCTAGAAGAGACACCAGCAACAACACATTGGTATTTTTTTGATGATTTCGAAAAATGCTACCCACAAGTAGATTTAAGAAAACAGCACTTTATTACCTATGGTAATGGCATCTACTGTGCAGGAAGTATTAATGCCTTATCCGACTTGGTTTTTCATCTTATCGGTCAGGCTTTTGGTTTAGCTCGGCGTCAAATGGCTGA
Organism: uncultured Oleiphilus sp.; assembly: GCA_963975615.1. Taxonomy (GTDB): domain Bacteria; phylum Pseudomonadota; class Gammaproteobacteria; order Pseudomonadales; family Oleiphilaceae; genus PZPK01. Next base: position 757 of record CAXBKC010000044.1, on the reverse strand, counting down.
GCGTCATTTTGCGCATGAAGTAGGAAGTAGTTACGATTTGCCCATGTTTTCGGTAGGTCGTGCAGCACATGCAGATGAAGAAATTATTGAAGTACAGGCATGGCTCAAAAAAGCCTGTCATGAGGAAATCGATATTCCACAAATGGCGGCTAAAGCAGAGATGCCAGTAAGAACGTTTACGCGGCGTTTTCGACGGGCTTTGGGTATGACGCCAAATCAATATCTCCAAGATATACGTATAGAAAATGGACGTGAACTCTTAAAATCGACCGATTTAAGTATTCAAGATGTTGCAGAAAATGTGGGTTATCGAGATACAGCCTATTTTTCTCGGGTATTTAAAGCGCGCGTTGGCCTCACGCCAAGTGAGTATAAAAAGATGGTAAGGCCAAAGTTATTCCAGTTAGATTGATAGTACGCACGCTGAGCTCTCCTGTGATGAGCCTGTCGAAGTATCGAAACGTACTGAATGTAACTGAAAAGTTTGACTTGAGACATAAAAAAACAGGAGCCATAAGGCTCCTGTAAAGGGGGTTCTTCAAGGAAGACAGAATCACTTTCGTGACCTGTATTAACAGTGTAGGTATGGAGTAACTATATTACCGTTGTTAATAGGTTAAATAATGAACAGGTATTGTAAGTGATCGTAATAAGTTAGCTTAAGTATTACCAATTGTGTTGAGGCTCTCCAGATTTGTATTGGTCAAGCTTGCGTCAGTATGCTTGATCTTTCGCGCTTGCACTTTTATTATGCGCC
>CAXBKC010000043.1:0-14627 GCA_963975615.1 uncultured Oleiphilus sp. | reverse complement strand
CTTGGTCGCTCACTCCTTGTTCATCTAGGTAGCGGCGTGCCCTTGCAAGAGCGGGTATTGTAGGAACACTAATATGATCGCGGAACATTTCTGGTGCGGCGCCCGTACCTCCACCACGTCCATCTAAAATGATGTAATCAGCACTGGCATCCAAGGCAAACTGTATATCGCTTTCTATATGGTTTGCACTGAGTTTAAAGCCGATAGGAATACCGCCCGTCAGTTCACGAACACGATCAGCAAACTTCTTAAAATCCTCGGCTGTATGTAAGTTAGCGAAGGTTGGTGGTGATATCGCCGGTTCGCCCTCTGGGATACCACGCACCTTTGATATTTTACCGACATTTTTATTTCCTGGAAGATGACCTCCGGTGCCAGTTTTTTGCACCCTGGCCACCCTTGAAATGAAAAGCCTGAACATCTTTTAATTTCGCTTCATCGTAGCCAAATTGAGCGCTTGCCAATTCGTAAAAATAGCGTGAATTTGCGGCCTGTTCCTCTGGTAACATCCCACCTTCACCAGAACAAATACCCGTGCCTGCTAATTCTGCACCTTTTGCTAAAGCCAGTTTTGCTTCTTCAGACAACGCACCAAAACTCATGTCGGAAACAAACAGTGGAATCTTCAATTTAAGTGGCTTTTTAGCTTTAGGGCCAATCACTAACTCGGTACTTACCGCTGCATTCTCGAACAAAGGCTTAGTTGCCATTTGAGCGGTCATCACTTGAATCTCATCCCAATGCGGTAGCAAATGACGAGGAACACCCATAGAGGTCATAGGCCCATGATGACCCATCTTGGTTAAGCCCTCTCTAGCCAGTTGATGGATAAACTCGACCGTAGGCTCTTCTACAGTGGCGTTAGCGACGGGAATTTTACTGGCGCCAGATTGAATACCCGGCCCTTCTTTACCTATTACGTCATCATTAAATTTCTTATGCGTACCATCACAATAAGGTACGTTCGCAGAGTGCTTACACTGACATAAATAGGCATCACCAGATTTCTCTGCTGTAAATGGCTTTGGTTTAAACTCAGTCCCAGCATGTGAGCCATCACAAAATGGCTGGTTGTTAGAACGACCACAGGCGCAGAAGTAATATTCTTCACCTTTTACTAAGTCAATTTTTTTGGGTTTATTATTTGCGACTATTGGTTTCATTGGTAAGATCCAAATTAAAGTTAGAACTTCCTTAGCTATAGTTACTTTGCTGATAATAGCCAAAGACCTAAGAGTAAGATAAGTGCTTCATTACTCTTAAGCACTTACAAGTATTCATCTATTATTGGCTCGCTGTTGTGACAACTTTCAACTTGCTATGTAAGGTTTTATGAACAGGACATTTGTCTGCAATAGCTAACAAACGCTGTCTTTGCTCCTCACTAATATCGCCGATAATTTTTATTTGACGAGTTATGAGTTCAACGTGAACATCCTTCTCTTCACAGTTTTGACAATCTTCGTGGTAATTTTTGTTATGACTTAAAGAGACAGAAATATCTTCAACAGGGAGCTTTTTGTGTTTTGCATACATTCTTAATGTCATCACTGTACATGCACCTAGGGCTGCTAAAAGGTGCTCATATGGATCAGGACCAAGATTTTGGCCACCAACACCCAAAGGCTCATCGGCTAACCAATAATGACTGTCACTGACTACGTTCAGCGTAAAGTTGTGGTCTTTTTCTGTTATCACAACCTCGCCCTCATTCGCTAATGAGCTATATGCTGACTCAGTCTTATCGTATGCAAGGTATTTATCCGCCCAACTGCTAATAATGTTAGCGGCATATTCAGAATCAGCTTTATTCGATAAAAAGTGGTCTGCCTTATCAAGTGAGATAAAGCTTTTGGGGTGCTTTACGCTGGTATAAATTTTCTCAGCTTCATTAATTGACACTACAGCATCAAGAGGACTATGGAGTATTAAGATTGACTTCCCTTTAAGGGCAAAGTGATGTTTACTATTTTCGTTAAGATCATCAATAAATTGTTTTTGTATATCAAACTCTCTGGACCCTAATTTTACCTTTGCCACGCCATCGCGCTGAATGTCGGCGATACTATCTGAAAAGTTGTGAATAACATGTTCCGCTTTAGACGGCGCACCTATCGATACAACCGCTTTAACAGATGGAATATCATTAGCCACAGCCAATACCGCGGCACCACCTAAGCTATGACCAATGAGTAACTGAGGCGCTAGGTAATTTTCTTCCAAGAAAGTAGCAGCAGCTCTCAAGTCATCAAGATTTGACGTAAAATTGGTATTTGCAAAGTCACCATCACTATTACCTAAGCCAGTAAAATCGAAGCGCAACACAGCGATCCCTTTCTCAACTAATGCGCGAGAAATTCTAGAGGCAGCAGCAATGTCTTTCCCGCAAGTAAAGCAATGCGCAAATACTGCATATGCTTTTACATGCTTAGCGGGTGACTCCAGCAAGCCAGATAATCGAATACCTTTACTTGTAAACTCTATCTTTTTTCTCACAATATTGTCCTTTGATTAAGGAGGGATAGACTTTTTATCAGAAAGCTTTGTCGTCCTAAAGCGCTATTAGTATTTTAGCCGTTAGAGGGTTTATATGTGACTTACCCTCTAGAACTATAAGGGTAAAAGCTCTCTAATTTTTATTATGTCCGTACAAAGTATTAATCTACAAAATACTATATTACTAAGAAATAAAAGTCAGCAGCACCATATATACTAAACCTGAAATCAATTAGTTAAAAGATTATATCGAGTGAGGTATTCTTAGAATTTAAGAATGATGAGCTAAAGACTAAAATCACTATTAATAGGCATTTAAATTACCTTAAAGTAACTAACAGTATAGATAACACTTGGGGAAATATTTTTAGTATGGGGATTTGGATGAGAAATTGGTAGGACTAGGCAGATTCGAACTGCCGACCCCTACCATGTCAAGGTAGTGCTCTAACCAACTGAGCTATAGTCCTATTTCTTTAAAGCTTACGCTTAATGAGAAGGCGCGTAATTTATCAAACAATTCAGCGCCTTGCAATGGTATTCTTTTAGAATTTTTTAATTAAACTTTATAGAATTCTCGGTACCAAGTGACGAAGTTAGCGATACCCTCTTCTATCGAAGTTGATGGCTTATAATCGACGTCTTTGATTAAGGAATCTACATTCGCATATGTTGCAGGTACATCGCCTGGTTGAAGCGGCAACATATTCTTGATTGCCTTCTTGCCAACACATTCTTCAATAATTTCAATGTAACGAAGCAACTCACAAGGGTTATTGCTACCGATATTATAAATCTTATACGGCGCCTTACTCGTAGCAGAATCTGGATTCTTACCAGACCAGTCCGGGTTTGGTTGCGCTGTATGGTCTAATGTACGGATTACACCTTCGACAATATCATCTATATAGGTGAAATCGCGCTGGTGCTTTCCATAATTGAAAACGTCTATAGGCTTGCCTTCGATAATGTTCTTAGTGAACATAAACAAGGCCATATCCGGTCTGCCCCATGGTCCATAAACCGTGAAGAAACGTAAGCCTGTTGTTGGTAAATCGAATAAATGGCTATAGGTGTGTGCCATTAACTCATTCGCTTTTTTGGACGCTGCATATAAGCTAACTGGGTGATCTACGTTATCGCTGACAGAAAATGGCATACTTTCGTTTGCACCATAGACAGAGCTACTTGAAGCATAAACCAAGTGCTCTACTTTATGATGGCGACAACCTTCAAGGATATTCGTAAAGCCAACAATATTGGCATCGATATAAGCCTGTGGATTCTCTAAAGAATAACGAACGCCAGCTTGAGCTGCCAAGTTCACCACTTTATTCGGCTTATAATCCTCAAAAACTTTATCCATTGCTGGCTTGTCTTCTAGAGAAATACGCACTTCAGTAAAGTTATCATAAACTTTTAAACGGTCTAAGCGGGCTTCTTTTAAGCTTGGGTCGTAATAATCGTTAACATTATCGACCCCTATGACTTCATCTCCTCTTTCTAAAAGACGAATAGCTAATGTTGATCCTATAAAACCTGCCGTACCAGTTACTAAAATGCGCACCTATTACTCCATAATTTACTATTTATTAAAAATCTAAACCAGTACTCAGATAAACACCGCTAAAATCAATATCGATATCTGTGTTACTCAGATCTTCTAATTTAATGCCCATCTGACGATAACCAATTTCTAAGAATGCCAGACTAAAACCTTGTCTTAGTCGGATTTTTGCATCGTGAATTGAGTTGCCAGAGTAGGATATAGCACTAATTTCTGCACCAACAGACATATCTGTAAAAGGCATTGCGAATTCAGCAGATACGTAACCTAGCGGCAGGAATTCATCGATATCTGTTTGGCTTGTTTCAGTACCATTTGTCAGTTTTAGCTGTCCATCAAATTTTCGAATATCTAAGCCAACATCAGCTGAAACCCAGTTATCTAAAATTTCATAATAAAGAACCAAACCGACGTTACTTAAATCAAGATTTGTTTCAACAGGACCAGAAGTAACTCCATCATAGTTAGAATTAAGAGTCCCTGTTTCTGTTTGATCTAAATCGGTATATTTTAGACGTACATTTGGAAGTAGAGGTACAGGATGCTCAACCGTAGCCGCTAGCTCAAAAAAGCTATCTTTATCAAAACCAAGCTCGTCTTCCATATCGACTGAAGAACTTCCTACTGCTGCATCACCACTTAGACCTGCATACCAATAACTGGCTTCAACACTTCCACCAATAATATCTGCTTGTACTGACATGCTTGCAACAAGTGCAATTGGAGCTAATAGTTTGTTTACGTTTTTCATAACTTTATACCTTTTTGTGCATTCATTTTTACGTATTAACTATTAATATAGACATTATTCTTGAAAGCGTTCAATTATTTGCCTTAATCGAACTTAATTCCCAGTCTTCCACCTACTTCTTCATAGGTTTCTATAACGCTACCCAAACCTTGGCGGAATCGGTCTTTATCCATTTTTTTCTTAGTTTCTTTATCCCAAATACGACAACCATCAGGACTAAATTCATCCCCTAGAACAATTCGTCCTTCATAGACACCAAATTCAAGTTTGTAATCGACTAGCATCATGCCTGCATCATCAAACAACTTAGATAGAATTGTGTTTACTTTATATGTCAGTCTTTCCATTTCACTCAATTGATCTTGCGTTGCCCAACCAAAAACCACGCAATGAGATACGTTGATCATTGGGTCGTGGAGTGCATCATTTTTTAGAAATAGCTCAAACGTAGGTGGATTAAGTGCTTTACCTTCTTCAACACCAAGACGACGAACTAAACTACCTGCAGCGAAGTTTCTAACAACGCATTCAACTGGCAGCATTTTAAGATTTTTAACAAGGCATTCGTTATCTGACAACAGCTCTTCGAAATGAGTTTCAACACCTTCGGTTTCTAACTTCTGCATAATAAAGGCGTTGAATTTATTGTTGACCATACCCTTTCGACTTAACTGTTCCATTTTCTCGCCATCAAAAGCAGAGGTATCGTCTCTAAAAACCAAAATAAATTTATTTGGATCTTCAGTGGTAAAAACAGATTTGGCCTTACCTGCATATAATTCTTTCTGCTTTTGCATAAGCATGAGACTCCGAAAAAATGTCTAAAATAAAATTTGTTGAATACAAATACGTAATTAAAATTGGATTGAGGAAACTAAAGTCAGCTTACGTGCTCAAAAATAAGATCTAACAAATCATTTTTAAGATTAGGCTCAAGACTTTCATTTAACTGTTCGATTTCTACTTTTATTGAACCATTTTCAAGTTCTTTTAATGTTAAAGAGAAATTTCTTTCGAGCCTTTTTTCAGAAATAGCCTCGTCACTGAAATACCACTGGCTTATTTCTGACTCATTTAAATAGCTTATATAATACTTTTTAGCACCGATATCTTTATCGGAAACGATAATTTTAGCGGCTTCCAATGCTTTAGAAAGTTCATTCCAAGCTCTCTGAAAAGATAAAGACATTAGTAAATAGTTTTGCCCATTAGTATTTTGCAAAAGCTGAATTCTTGACTCCCCACCGATACTATTAGCCAGCATAGAATAACGATTCTGGAGCGCATCAGAAGTAATATAATCACCCATCAATGAAAGTACAGCTCGATCTCTTTCTATTGATAAAGGTTGTTTATGCCAATCTTTATCAATCACACCATTTATGCTTTCCAGAACTCTAACCTTAATTTCTGAGGTATTACGTCTGATCCCTTGAGATAACCTTGCCTGAAAATAAACCTTATCAAAATTGTACTTTGCTTTCGTATTTTCTAATAAAGCCGCTTGCAGCTTTGAGGGATCTATTAAAATATCACTTACCACAAACCCACTCGCTATATTTTCATCAATAGATTCTATTTGGTATTCCTGCCAGAAGGCGTCGAGTAAAGGCCATACTTTTCCGGGAGCTAAATACAAGCGCAACCATAACTGATCATTAACTTCTTCAATTGTATACGGAGCCTCATCGAGTACCGCTGTAGCATTAGGTGGTTTAGGTAACTCATACTCTGTCGCTAAAGGCCGTTTATTGCTTATTACAGGAATTGGATATTGTGATTGTATATTTCTATCTGATAAATCCTCAGGGATAACAATCTCAGAGCTAGTAGTCGCCTTAGTATAATCAGAAGAACGGTCTTGTATTAAACCGCAAGAGCTTAATAGCCAAACACTTAAGAGCAAATATATTCTCATTAAATTAAGTTTCTCTCTTTTAGGGCTTCATCGACTACTGCTTGAAACTGCTTACCCAAATAGGTCAAAGGTAAACGTATACCCGATGACATAAGTCCCATTCGGTAAAGCGCATATTTAACTGGAATCGGATTAGATTCAACGAAAAGGCGTTCATTTAGCGTCGACAGCATGTCATTAATAATGACAGCTTGTGACTCATTACCTGAAGCAGCACGAGCACATAATTCACTCATCAACTTAGGCAAAATATTGGCCGTTACAGATATATTCCCTTTCGCACCAGCTAAGATAAGCTTATAAGCTGTAGCATCATCCCCAGAATAAACAGGAATTCTACCCGCTAATTGCTCAATCAATTTTGTACCTCTAGGAATATCACCTGTAGCATCTTTAATACCGATTATGTTTGGAATATCGGCTAAACGTAATACGGTTTCATTTGCCATATCAACAGCCGTACGGCCTGGCACATTATATAATATTTGACCAACATCCACGCTTTCTGCAACTTTACGGTGATGAAGGTATAAACCTTCTTGCGTAGGCTTGTTGTAATATGGTGAAACCAATAAGCAGGCATCGGCACCAATATTTTTCGCAGCTTGGGTTAACTCTATTGCTTCTGTGGTTGAGTTTGCCCCAGTTCCTGCAATAACAGGTATTCGACCTGCAATTTTTTTAACGACATGCTCTATAACCTTACAATGCTCGCCTGCATCTAATGTAGCTGACTCTCCCGTTGTTCCTACAGCAACAATACCATTTGTGCCATTTTGAAGATGAAAATCGAGGATATTATCTAAACTAGACCAGTCAAGACTCCCGTCTTCAAACATTGGTGTGACAAGCGCAACAAGGCTGCCTGAGATCATAGAACACTCCAAATCTAGCATGCAAATAAGTCAAATTAACAAAAAAAGGCATGCGTAATAAATACATAATTAAAACAATCGCGTATGTTAATGCCGAGAAGGTTTTTAAACAAGAGAACATGACTTACTATATGGAAAGAATATAATAAAATACTTTCTCTTTTTTATAAGGCTCCCGCATATGACAACAAAAGACATCAAATCTAACTACTTGGTTATTTCGACTATAGGAACTGACCAGCCAGGCATTGTAAATAAGCTTGCTCGTGCCTGTTCTGCCAACAACTGTAATATTATTGATAGTAGAATGACCGTTCTAGGTGGTGAATTTGCCGTTATTATGATGGTGTCAGGTTCTTGGGATGCGATAGCCAAACTTGAAAAAGCCTTACCAAGCCTTTCTGAAGAGTTAAGCTTAACAACAACAGTGAAACATACAAAACAGCGAGATAGCGCGCCATCAATGGCCTATTCTGTCAGTGTTGTAGCTCTAGACAACCCTGGTATTGTTCACGAACTCGCACAATTTTTCTCTAGTCAAAATATCAATATTGATGAGCTTGAAACCGGTACCTACAGCGCACCACACACCGGAACTCAAATGTTCAATCTAAGCATGAACATCCGAATCCCTGCCAATGCTCATATAGCAACGCTTCGTGATGAGTTTATGGATTTCTGTGATGAGTTAAATTTAGACGCGATTATTGAACCACTTCGCTAATAACTACGTATATAAGATGCAACTAATTAACATTAAAAACGAGAGGGTTCCATGGTAAAAACAAATGAATCAATACCTGCTTTTAACGCAAATGCGACATCAGGCATTGAATTAACTGAAGCGGATTTACAGGGCCATAAAACTGTTATCTATTTCTACCCAAAAGACAATACCCCAGGCTGTACGACAGAAGGCCAAGAATTTCGAGATAATATCGAAGCATTTAAAGCAGCCAATACTGTGATTTATGGTGTATCTCGTGATTCAATGAGAACCCATGAGAATTTCAAAGCTAAACAAGAATTCCCCTTCGAGCTTATTTCAGACCCAGATGAAAGCTTTTGTAAGTTGTTTGACGTCATCAAACTTAAGAAACTATATGGCAAGGAATATCTTGGTATAGATAGAAGCACATTCTTGATCGATGAAAATGGCGTACTTCAAAAAGAATGGCGAAGCGTAAAAGTTAAAGGTCACGTGAGCGAGGTATTAACCACCTGCCAAGAAATGTAAGGCAGAAAGAAGAGGCTTACTTAGTAATTTGACTGCCATCAGAAAATATCAAATGGCAGTCAACCACACTTAAAGCGTTAAGATAATAACTTCTGCTGCGCTTTATCTTGCCTTGGCCAAGCAGTAAAGACGGCTTTGATCATGGTCGCCAGAGGAATCGCAAAAAACACCCCCCAAACACCCCACACGCCTCCAAAAAACAGCACAGCGATAATAATCACTGTCGGGTGTAAATTGACTACTTCAGAAAATAACAAAGGCACTAATACATTTCCGTCAATTAACTGAATAATCAAGAAAATGAACATGACATAATAAAAAGCATCGCTTAAACCGAACTGAAACAAGGCAATCATAGCGACAGGAATGGTAACTAAAACAGCACCGATGTAAGGAATAACTACAGACAAGCCGACCAAGATAGCCAATAAAGCACTGTAATTGAGACTCATAAATACAAAACCAATATAAGTACAACCACCTACAACAGCTATTTCAACTACCTTTCCACGTACATAATTTGCAAACTGTCTGTTCATTTCATCCCAGACCTGATTCATTAAACGCCTGTTCTTAGGTAAAAAGCTAACTACAGATGTCAAAATGCGGTCTTTATCTTTTATGAAAAAGAAAACAAGTATGGGTACAACTATCAAGTAGATCATGGCTGTGATAAAGACAGGTAAACCTTCAAGCGATTGTGAAAGTATCCATTGCCCAAAATTTGCTACTTCAGCTGTTAAATTTTGAATAATATGATCAAGCTCTTGCAGAGTAATAAGGTTTGAATATTCTTCCTGCAAACTAAATACAAGTGCTTTTAACTTAGTAACAATAATCGGCATATCGCGTATAAGCGATGTCAATTGTCGCCAAACTAATGGCAAGACAGAAAAGAAGAACCCGACAACGATACTCAAAAAGAACAAAAAGGAAATATATATAGCGACTAAGTTATTAACCCCTTTGGAGCGCAAATAAACAACCAAACCTTGAATAACATAGGCCAGTATTATACTCGCAATAACAGGCGCTAAAATATCACCCCATAAAACGATAAAAGCCAAGCCACCGCCCAACAGTAAAAATAAAATAACGGCTTCTTCATCAGAAAAATATCGATCAAACCAAGATTTAACCACTTTAAGCATAAAAATCAACCAATTAGAAATTAACGTTTAACAATGAAATACTGAAAAACATCCTTACCATCAGACGACGGCACAATGTCTGAGTGTAACTCATGCCCAGCTAAAGAAATGAATGAAGCAAAGTCTCTAACAGACGCCGCATCACTTGCCATGACCTTAACACACTCTCCTGTATTCATTTTATTTAACTGCTGCTTTGCTCTCAATAAAGGCATTGGACAGGTTTCACCTGTCGCATCGACAAGATAGTCATATTCCATAGTAACGACCCCTTAAAATTTTTAATGCATGATATAGAAGCCAAAGAAGAATACAAAGAGGATACATAAGTAACAATAAAGTAGACATTATAGGTCAACAGAATTAAATGACATTTAACACCTTGTCACTTTCCTTTTTTTCATTTAACTGCCAGTATTATTCTACACTTCATTTATAAATTTACTGAGCATATAAGCCATAATGCCCTTCAAGCTACTTTATAAAAAGATCATACCTTGTTTACCCTTATGTGCTTTATTGTGCTTCCCAATAAGCGTATCGGCTATTGGGTCTCAAGAAGCGCTCCACGATACAATTCCTACTATCGGCAACTCCTCCTCTTCCCTTGTGTCGATAGAGCAAGAAAAAGTATTAGGAAAAGCTTGGCTACGTGCCTTACGGCAGCAAACAAAGATTTATGACAACGCTATAGTGGAAAATTACCTTAGTAATCTCGTTTACACTTTAGCGCCTAATTCACAAGTTTTTGATCGAGATTTCCGTTTTGTTATTGTTGATAGTACTGCACTAAATGCTTTTGCCGTGCCTGGTAGTATTATTGGGATTAATTCTGGGTTATTTTTTCATGCAGGTAGTGAACAAGAGTTTGTTTCTGTATTAGCACACGAATTAGCCCATCTAAGCCAACGCCATTTTGCACGCCAACTGGAACAACAAAAACTTTCCACCCCTCTCACCTTAGCTGGAATTTTAGCCAGCGTTGTTTTAGCGGCAACCACTGGCTCAGATGCCGGGCTTGCAGCATTAGCCAGCACACAAGCACTTAGCGTCGATCAGCAGTTACGCTTTTCAAGAAAAAATGAACAAGAAGCAGACCGACTAGGGGTTGAAATACTTTATCAATCAAATTATGACCCTAGAGCTATGCCAATGATGTTCGAAAGAATGTTCAAAAATACCAGAATTGATAAAGACTCACTGCCTGAGTATTTATCCACTCACCCCCTATCTGACACCCGTATTGCAGATTCACGCAATCGAGCAAACCAGTATCCAGAAAAAAATTACCAAGACTCTCTCGACTTTCACCTTTGTCGGAACATTGTCATGACCGATTATGCCGAATCACCTCAAAAGGCAAAATTATACTTTCAGTCAATTCTTTCTAAAGGCAATTCAAGTCTAATTGATGCCGCTAAATTTGGCCTAGCTTATAGTCAAATATCTACTGATCCGGAGATTGCGCTAAGCTTATTGGACGAGCTATTAAAAAAGTATCCAGGAAAAATTACACTGCAGATAGTTAAAGCAAAAGCTTTACAGGAAAATAACCAGTCTAAATTGGCAATACAAAACCTAGAAAATCTATTAACAAGAAACCCTCAGAACTACCCCATCGCTGACGGACTTGTTCAGCTCTATCTTAAAAATGATTTAATAGATACTTATGAGAAGGCTTTAGTGAAGCTGAGTAGATTACAGGAAGAGAACCCAAAAGTATGGTATCAACTTGCAGAAGCACACGGCTTGGCAGGACATATTGTCGAACTACATATCGCTAGAGCAGAATATTTTTACCTTACAAATAGACTAGAAACAGCCTTAGAGCAGCTCAACCTTGCGCTCAAAAAGAACAAGATAGAAGCTGTTACGGCAAAAATACAAAAAAGAATGGATGAGTTATATAAACTAAAAGCGAATCCAGTTTTCTAGATCGCTTTCAATAAAATAATGACTATTTAGCTGCCTACCTTAAAAGATAACATTCTATCTAAAGGAACTAAGGCCCGCTGTCTTAAATCTTCATCAACCAGCACTTCATTCGAACCAGTCAAAAGTGAATTATAAAGAGATTCAAGGTCATTCATTGCCATCCACGGACAATGCGCACAAGATCGGCATGTTGCTCCGGTTCCCGCTGTAGGAGCCTCTATAAACAACTTCTCTGGCGACAACTGTTTCATCTTATAGAAGATGCCATTATCCGTTGCGACAATGAAGGTAGAGTTCGGAAGCGTTTGTGAAGCTTTGATCAATTGGCTTGTTGAGCCTACGGCATCTGCCAGCTCAATCATGCTAGCAGGTGATTCAGGATGAACCAGAATTGCAGCATCTGGATATACCTTCTTAAGATCTGCCAAGCCCTGCCCTTTAAACTCTTCATGTACGATACAAGAGCCTTGCCACATGACCATATCTGCACCAGTTTGAGCTTTGATATAGTTACCAAGATGTTGATCAGGCCCCCACAAGATCTTTTCGCCACGCTTATCTAGGTGACGAACAATATCCAAAGCAATGCTGGAGGTTACCACCCAATCGGCACGCGCCTTAACAGCGGCAGAAGTATTTGCATAAACGACAACCGTACGGTCTGGATGTTGATCACAAAAAGCTGAAAACTCTTCTATAGGACAGCCAATATCCAAGCTGCAGGTAGCTTCGAGGGTAGGCATTAAAACTCGCTTCTCTGGGCTAAGAATTTTGGATGTCTCGCCCATAAATTTTACGCCAGCTACAACTAATGTCGTGGCTTTATGATCTCGACCAAACCTAGCCATTTCGAGAGAATCTGAAACAAAACCGCCAGTTTCTTCTGCTAAAGCTTGAATGATAGAGTCAGTATAATAGTGAGCAACTAAGACGGCATTCTGCTCTACTAAGAGGCGCTTAATTTTTTCTTTATAATCAGCAAGTTTAATCTCATCAGTATCACGAGACGCTAAGCGCTCATGGGCCAAATGCTCTTGAACTAAAACTCGATCACTTATATCGCTCATTACTTTTCCACTTAATAAAGATTCAGACGCAGCTAAATATCTGTTAGACAGATATGATATGCGGCCAAAGAATAATAATAAACCTAATCAGATACAATAATTTTTTATAACGGAGTTTGAAAAAATGGTGGGTCGTGCAGGATTCGAACCTGCGACCAATTGGTTAAAAGCCAACTGCTCTACCAACTGAGCTAACGACCCGCTGGGCTTTGTACCTGAAAATCAGGATAAACAAATTGTGAATCTTAATGTCAAAATGACACTAGAGATTTGAAATAGTGGTGGGTCGTGCAGGATTCGAACCTGCGACCAATTGGTTAAAAGCCAACTGCTCTACCAACTGAGCTAACGACCCAACGAGGCGCACATAATAATGATTTTACGGAAAATAACAAGGGAAAATTCTAAAAAAAACGAGGTTTTTAAGCCTGCTATCGGAGTTTAAAGTCTGACCATCTCTCGATAGTTCAAACTTTAAACAATTGGATAAATAGTAAACAACTTACTCACTAACCTTATAAGCACTCGCTAATTTAGCTGCACTAGAACCTGGGTATCTTAGCTGTACATCTTTGAGATATTGATTTGCAGAAGCTTTATCACCCAATGCATCAAGGGTGACTGCAAGCTTATAAAGAGAATCAGACACTTTTTGACTATTAGGATAGGCTGACACAACTAGCGAAAATGATGTTTTGGCTTGTTCAAATTTAGTCAAAGCCAAATACACCTCACCTAACCAATAATAAACATTCGCTGTTAAGGGGCTATCTGGATAATTTTCAGTATATGCAAACAACGCCAAGATAGATTCATCATACTGTTTGTTTTTTATGAAGGCATAGGCTTTTTGATAATCATCTGTTTCAGCCTTAGTAGGCTCTCTTTCTTTCATGGGCGCTACAGCAATTATTTTCACAGGTTTATCCTTGTCTGCGGAAATTGGCTGAGAGCTTGAGACAGGCGTTATAAATGTGTCTGAAGCTGACACCTGAGGGTCTATATGACTTTTCTCATTAGACATAACAGATGAACTAGAACCACTAACACGCTTAGTTAAATCTAAGATCCTTGTATCGAGGTCAAGGTATCTATCTTTACCACTTTGCTTAAGCATTCTTAATTCATGGCCCTGTTCTTCTAACAGACCTCGTAAGGAATTCACTTCTTGCTGAAGCTGCTCAATCATGAAAAATAATTCAGAGTTTGCAGAGCTGGCAGCTGGAAGACTTACTTCATTACTGGTACTTAAATTAGCGGTTGTAACTTCTTGCTTTTGAGGAACCGGCTTATTTAGGTTCCTCTCTGAATCTGATTGAAATATTAAAGTTCTAGAATAGGCAGAACTTGTAGACACACTAAAAAGCATAGCTAATAGAAATGCCTGAGATTTTCGTAAATTACGCTTAGAGCTTATGTTCTTTTTCATAAATAAAGGCACACGACTTATTGAAATAATTATTTACTAATTTAAAACAAAAAAGGGCATATTCAATGAATACACCCTTTAAAGAAGAGATCGAAAAATATAACTTATTTATATTCGATATAAGCTCTACGATTTTGAGCCCACGCTGATTCATTGTGAGCTGAATTAGCTGGATTTTCTTCGCCGTAGCTAACAACTTCA
>CAXBKC010000042.1:0-14760 GCA_963975615.1 uncultured Oleiphilus sp. | reverse complement strand
AGTGAAGAATATATATGTCGCGCTCATCCGCTATTCGCCTAGCAATAGGCGGTGTCATCGGCTCTGTTATATTGTCACTTGATGTAGTAATAGGCGTCTCGTCTATTACTTCTTCTCGACAGTCTGGGCAAACAGTCTTGGGTAATGATTTAAAAATCACTTTACCTTCATAGTCTTCTATCTGTTCAATTAAGAAGGTGTCAACGTCGTAGCCACCATTTGCAATTCTACTATAGCCCGCAGCTAGTGTAAGTGGTGTTAGTGACGCGTTGCCTAGAGCTA
This sequence comes from uncultured Oleiphilus sp., assembly GCA_963975615.1. Lineage (GTDB taxonomy): Bacteria > Pseudomonadota > Gammaproteobacteria > Pseudomonadales > Oleiphilaceae > PZPK01. The sequence goes on along the minus strand of CAXBKC010000042.1, from coordinate 14,478 downwards.
GGGAAAGGTCTCGGGGAAGGTCTGCGCGATTAAAGCCAAAGCGTTTTGCTGTTTCTAGCGCATTGGGTACGCCTGTTTCTTGAAGTAAGCGAATTGAAACAAGATTGCGTGAATTATAGAGGGCTTGACGAATTCTAGTGGGGCCATAGAATTTGCCACTTGAGTTTTCTGGGCGCCATGTGGCTTCAAGGTTTTTGTCATCAAATACAATGGGGGCATCATTAATGAGAGTGGATGCCGTTGTTCCATTTTCTAGTGCCGATAAATAAATAAATGGTTTGAAATTTGATCCTGGCTGTCGTTTAGCTTGGGTCGCTCTATTGTAATGACTTAATGAAAAATCATAACCACCAACAAGTGCTGTGATTGCCCCGTTTGAGGGGGATACCGAAATTAATGCCGCCTGCGCTTCTGGTGTTTGAGTTAATTTATAGTTGGAGTTTGAGGCTGAGATTTTTTTTACTTCTATAACGCTGCCTATTTCAAATAACTCATTTAATGATGTTGGTTTTGCGCCTGTTCTATTAACTGTTATAAATGGTTTTGCCCAGTTAGCTTGGTCTATTTCTAGTGTGCCGTCACTGCCATCGCTGAGTAATAGCTTGGCTTTGTTATCGTCAATCTCAATAATTACTGCAATTTTGTGATGTTGAGGCGATTTCATTTTTTTTATTTGTTCTAGTGCATAGCTAGGGTCTTGCAATTGTTCTTCAGGGATTTGTGAGAGCGGACCTCTATAGCCATGGCGCTCATCATAGTTTTCTAAGCCTTTAATGACTGCATTGTTAGCGGCTTCTTGCAGCTTGCTGTCAACCGTTAAAAACACCTTCATGCCCGAGGTATAAGCTTCCGTACCGAAACTCTCTATTATTTCTTGTCGAGCCATTTCAGCAATATAAGGTGCATAAAGTTCGCTGACTTCATCGTGGTAGCTTGCTGTGATAGGGGCAAGATAGGCTGCTAGGTGTTCGTCGCTATTGATCATTCCTAACTCGAGCATTCTATTAAGAATCCAATTCCGACGTATTTTTGCTCTTTCAGGATTAGCTAGTGGATTGTAGCTGGAGGGTGCTTTAGGTAGCCCCGCTATCATTGCCATTTGAGCTAATGTTAAATCTTGAATTTGCTTTCCATAATAAACTTGTGCGGCGGCATGGATGCCGTATGACCTGTTGCCGAGATAAATTTTATTGAGATAGAGTTCTAATATTTCATATTTATTTAAGTTTTGTTCAATCTGTAAAGCGAGAAAAATTTCGTTAAATTTTCGAATAAATGTTTTTTCACGAGATAGAAAAAAGTTTTTTGCCACCTGCATAGTGATGGTGCTTCCGCCAGACTGAATGCGGCCTGTAGCGATTAGTTGCGAGGCGGCTCGAACTAAAGCCTTAGGGTCGATTCCAAAGTGTTCGAAGAAGCCGTCGTCTTCAGCGGCAATAAATGCGTTAATAAATTTTTCAGGAATTTGATCAATATTTATTGGTGTTCTTCTCTTTTCGCCAAACTCAGCTATTCTTTTTTTATCTTGGGAATAAATTCTAAGAGGTGTTTGGAATTGAACGTTTTTAAGTTGTTCTGTATCTGGAAGGGTTGGTGTCAGATAGAGATAGAATGATGCAATGACAAAAATAGCTCCCGAGCAAGATAGTAAAAAAGACCAACCCAGAAATTTTAAAAAGCTCACAAAACGAAACATGTTTTTCCTAGCAAGTTAGAAATTTACAGCTATTATCTAAGAAATAGCTTTAATAAAAGGATTGTAGGATTATACTTCTTTTTAGTTGGCTTTTAGTAATGAAATGTACACTGAGTGGTGAATAATGGAATTTAGTTCGCTGCTTATACACAATTGTCGCCATTAATTTAATGGGTTATCGCGTGTTTGGATTATTTGGAAATACAAAAGATACTCTACTGGGTATCGATATCAGCTCTTCTTCAGTCAAGCTACTTGAACTGTCAAAGAGTGGTGAAAAGTATCGTGTAGAAAGTTATGCGGTTGAACCTTTACCTGCTAATTGTGTGGTTGAAAAAAACATCAACGACTCAGAGTTAGTGGGTGAAGCAATTAAAAAAGTAGTTGCTCGTTCTAGGACAAGTAATCGCTTAGCTGCTGCTGCTGTAGCCGGTTCTGCTGTCATAACTAAAACGATTCAAATGCCTGCTGGTTTAAGTGAAATGGAACTGGAAAGCTCCATTATACTAGAGGCCGACCAATATATACCTTATCCTTTAGATGAGGTTGCAATTGACTTTGAGATAATTGGAGAGTCTCCGACTTCTCCGGATCAAGTCGATGTTTTACTTGCAGCATGTCGCAAAGAGAATGTTGAGTTGAGAGAGGAGTCATTAGAAATTGGCGGACTAACCTCAAAAGTTATTGATATTGAGGCATATGCTATTGAAAGAGCATTTGAATTAATATCTTCACAAATTAGTGAAGAAAATGATGATCAGACGGTGGCAATAGTCGATGTCGGTTCAACGATGACAACTCTAAGTGTTCTCGCCAATAATAAAACTATCTATACACGAGAGCAATTATTTGGTGGTCGGCAATTAACGGATGAGATTCAGCGTCGTTATGGTTTATCTACGGAAGAGGCTGGTCTTGCTAAAAAGCAAGGCGGTTTACCTGATGATTATGAGCAAGAAGTGCTAAAACCTTTTAAGGACGCTGTCGTTCAGCAGGTATCGCGTTCATTGCAGTTTTTCTTCTCATCAAGTCAATATAATGAAGTGGATTGTGTCATTTTAGCTGGCGGTGTCGCCTCTATTAATGGTTTGGCTGAGTTGGTTCAAAGTGTCACTAATATCAAAACGATTATTGCCAACCCCTTTGCTGAAATGACATTGAGTTCAAAAGTAAATGCCTCTGCACTAAGTAATGATGCTCCATCGTTAATGATTGCATGTGGATTAGCAATGAGGAGTTTTGACTAATGCCTTCTATTAACCTCCGCCCGTGGAGAGAAGAGCTTCGGGCAGAACGTCAAAAGCAATTTATCACCACGCTTGTTGGTATTCTTATTGTCGCATCCGGTCTTGTATTTTTATGGCAAGACTTTGTTGGCTCTCAAATTGAATATCAAAACTCTCGTAATGCTTATCTAAAAACCTCAATGATTGATTTGGATAAAAAAATCAAAGAGATAAAAGAACTTAAGTCTGAAAAGCAAAAATTACTCGATCGCATGAAGGTTATTCAGGACCTGCAAGGTACGCGCCCAGTGATAGTAAGGGTGATGGACGAGTTGGTCAGAAGTTTGCCAGATGGGCTTTATTACGAATCCTTAAAGCGTAATGGTGATGAAATTTCTGTTAAAGGTATGGCCGAGTCTAACAATAGGATTTCTGGTTTGATGAGAAATTTCGAAAGCTCTGAGTGGTTTGCTAGTCCTAACCTTAAAGATGTTAGTGCAGTTACTAAAGGTGAAGGCTCATTAAATAGTTTTGATTTAACAGTGAAGCAAGTGACGCCAGAGATTAAATCTGATGTTGATTCATCTAATTCTGGAAAAGGAGCAAAATAGTGGGTTTTTCTGAATCATTGGAAAGCTTGAAAGGCTTCGATCCAAACGATATTGACTTCAATAATGCGGGGTCTTGGCCTGCGCCTGTTAAAGCGATTGTGCTGGCTGTCTTATTTTCAGCGCTTGTTTTTGGCGGTTATTGGTTTTTTATTAAAGATCAGTATGAGCAGCTTGGTCGGGTGGCAAAAGAGGAAGTCAGCTTAAAAGAGCAGTATGAGAGCCGGGCATTTAAAGTCGCTAATATCGAGGCATTTCGAGAACAAATGTTAGAAATGCAGAAGTCATTTGGTGCCTTGCTTAAGCAATTACCTGCTAAGACTGAGGTGCCAGGTTTATTGGAAGATATTACCAATACTGCTTTGGGTAGCGGTTTGGAAATTAAGTCTATCCAGTTAAAACCAGAGATATCAAAAGAATTCTACGTGGAACTACCTATGGAAATTGAAGTGTCGGGTACATATCACGATATTGCTTCTTTTGTGAGTGGAGTTGCTAGTTTACCTCGAATCGTTACTCTGCATGATTTAAATATTACTGCTGGGCCAAAAAATACTGAGCGGCAAAATTCCGAGTCTCTTAGGTTGGCCGTGTCCGCTAAAACATACCGATATAACGGTGATGTAGAAGATAGCGGCCAGTCTGTAACAGCTAAGAAGGGGAGAAAATAGTGAAATATAGTATTTTCTTTATCTTGCTTGTATTAACGACCCTTATGACGTCGGGCTGTAGCTCTAATGACGGGTTTACTGATCTTGATAGATTTATGCAAGAAATAGATTCTAAGCCGCGGGGCAGGATAGATGCGTTGCCTGAGGTTCAAGTATATCGTGCATTTACATATAGTGCGGCAAGTAGACGCTCACCATTCTTACCGCCCCAGGATGTAGTTGTTACAGAAATCAAGGTTCAGCAGGATCAAAGTAATGTTAAGCCAAACTTAGATCGAGTGCCTGAAGTATTAGAATCTTTTGCACTGGGTGTATTAAGAATGGTTGGAACTATTCAGCGTAATGAAAATGATGTTCTCTGGGCATTAATTTCAGACAATTTAGGTAGTGTGCATATGGCAAAAGTAGGGCAATACATGGGTAAAAACCATGGAAAAATTGTCGCTATAGATGCAGGACACTTGGACTTAATTGAGATTGTTCCTAACGGTTATGGTGGATGGCTAGAACGGCCACGCACTATCTCCTTGGATGATGATGCTTAGAGGGGAATGTTGGGGATGATGCTTACAAATTCAATAAAATTACGTGAGTTCAAGTTTAAAAATAACAAGCTTTTAAGGTTTGCAAAAATGTTTGTTCAAATACGAAATATAGTACGTTTTGTTTTCATTAGTTTGGTGGCGACAACTAATGCTTGGGCTTTAAGTCTAAATGACGTGAGTTTTGCCTCTTTACCGGGTGATCGAACGGAGGTAACTCTTGTATTTGATGGGGTGCCGCCTACCGTTGATGGATATACGATAGAGAAACCTGCGCGTATTGCTTTGGATTTGAAAGATGTCCAAAACGGTCTCTCTGAAAAATACTATAATCTTGGAATGGGTAACGCCAAAAGATTAACTGCTATTGGTACAAAAGATCGGGCACGAATTATCGTGGATCTTATAGAGTTAGTGCCTTATACAACAAGGGTTAATGGAAATAGTTTAGTCATTTTAATTGGTGGTGACTCAGGCTCAGGTAATGCGTCTGCTTCGACCTCCCAAGGAATCATGAGTGCTCCGAATATTAGTGCAAAATTACCAAATAGCGTGACTAGTATTGACTTCCAACGCGGCGAAAAGGGTGATGGCCAGGTAGTATTGAGTTTTAATACAGACGAAGTCGATATTGATATGGCTGAAATAGGCGGTAATATCCAGCTTAGGTTACCTGGAATCAAGCTGCCTGAAGAGTTGAGGCAGCGTTTAGATGTTGTAGATTTTGCAACACCTGTTCAGCGTATAGATAGTGATGTGATTGATGGTGCTGCTACTATAATTATTAAGCCTAGCGGTAATTACGACTACTTGGCTTATCAGGCAGACAAGCAGTTTACAGTTAGTGTTGAAGCTTTAACAGAAGATGAAGTGTTGAAGCGTAAGCAAGATAAATTCCCATTTACAGGTGATAAACTCTCTCTAAACTTTCAAAGTATTGAAGTTAGGGCAGTACTTCAGTTAATAGCAGACTTTACAGGTTTAAATTTAGTTGCTAGTGATACCGTTGGTGGGACAATTACTCTGCGCTTACAAAATGTACCATGGGATCAAGCGCTTGAATTAGTTCTTAAAACTAAAGGTTTGGATAAACGTAAGGTAGGCAATGTCTTATTAATTGCGCCAGCAGATGAAATTGCAGCAAGAGAAAAGCTAGAGCTAGAAACAAATAAGCAAGTTGCCGACTTAGCACCAGTTCGTATGGAAGTTGTCCAGATTAATTATGCAAAAGCTTCAGATATTGTTGGCTTGTTAAGCAAAGATAAAGAGTTGATTTCAGCACGCGGTTTTATCTCTTCAGATGAGCGAACGAATACAATTAGTGTGCGCGAAACTGCTGATAAGTTAGAGCAAATACGTAAACTAATTGCCACTTGGGATGTATCTGTTCGCCAAGTATTGATTGAGGCGCGAATTGTGCGAGCTCGTTCAAATATTGCTGAGGAAATGGGTATACAGTGGGGCGGTGGTGGCCTTAATCAAGATGGCGATAATTTATTCCGCATTGGTGGTTCAACTGGAACACTTAGTGAATTATCGGATATAGCTAATGGCACTGGTAACGGTATTTCGTTTCCGGGTGCTTTAGCGGTTGATCTGGGTGTGACTCGAAGCAATTCGTCATCTATAGCGATTGGTTTTGGTGGTGACAATTATTTGATTGATATGGAGTTATCGGCTTTTGAGTCTGATGGTAAAGGTGAAATTGTTGCACAACCTAAAATTGTCGCGGCAAACCGTCAAACAGCAACGATTAAGTCAGGTGAAGAAATACCATATCAAGAGGCATCTTCTTCAGGAGCGACTTCAGTATCCTTTAAGGAGGCTGTGCTTTCTTTAGAGGTTACTCCGCAGATAACGCCTGACGACAAAATTATAATGGACCTAAAGATTAATCAGGATAATCGGGGTGCAGTGACAGCAGGTATTCCAAGTATTGAGACGAATGAAGTGATTACTCAAGTCTTGGTTGCTAATGGTGAAACCGTTGTCTTGGGTGGCATCTTTCAATCTGAGCGCTCAACGACAGTTACTAAGACCCCGTTTTTAGGTGATATTCCTTACCTTGGTGCCTTATTTACTAGGACAGAGAACATAGATGAGCGCGCTGAATTACTGATATTTATAACGCCTAAATTGTTAAAAGATGGTGTGATTGATCAGTAAATATTGCAAAATACAAGTTAGGCAAGCATTTTAAAGGCTGCATTAGTGTAGCCTTTTTTTATACCTAAAATGTGTCTATGAAATAACAAGTAGTACTTTGTTCATTTTTTCGTGTGCAAAGCGCTCCCCCTTTAAACGTATATCTATTTGTTAAAATGAGTAGGTATCAAAAAAAGTATACATAAAATGAAAGAGTTAATTGTTTTTGTTGGCCCCATGGGGGCTGGTAAAACGACAATTGGGAAAATTCTTGCTAAAGAGCTGGGCTTTCAGTTTTTTGATTCAGATAAAGAAATAGAAAAGCGGACGGGAGCAAATATTCCTTGGATTTTTGATGTAGAGGGTGAGTCAGGTTTTCGAGATCGTGAGTCAACTGTTATTAGAGAGCTTTCAGAGTTGAAGAGTGTCGTATTAGCGACAGGAGGGGGGGCAATGATGCGCCCTGAGAATCGTGATGCAGTCACAAAGTCTGGCTTTGTTATTTATTTAAATACGTCTGTCGACCAGCAGTTTCACAGAACTCATAAGGATAAGAATCGGCCCTTACTTCAAGGCGATAAAGATGCTTTCCTGGTACTTTCTGAACTATATGAGTTACGAGACCCTATCTATAGGTCAGTAGCTGATTTAGTTATAGATACAGATCGTAAGGCATTAAAAAATATTGTAAAAGGTATCGTGGAAGAGCTAGATCAAAGTGATGCAGGCTCAAATAGTATAGTGGGTGAATAGTTTTTATGATTGAGTTGGAAGTTGGGTTAGGTGATCGGTCGTATCCTATTTATATTGGTGAAGGTTTATTAGATAAATCTGAGTTTTTTTCCCCGTTTATTTCTGGGAAAAAAGTGATGATAGTAACCAATGAAACAGTGGGCCCGCTTTATGAGCAGCAAGTGAGGAAAGCGCTGGCTGCTTATGATGTTGATACTGTCGTTTTGCCAGATGGAGAGCAGTACAAAGACTGGCAGTCACTTAATATGATTTTTACCGCGCTACTTGAAAAGGCGCACTCACGTAAAACGACTATTGTTGCGCTTGGTGGCGGGGTCGTTGGTGATATGGCGGGGTTCGCTGCCTCAGCGTACCAAAGGGGTGTGGATTTTATTCAGGTTCCGACGACCTTACTGTCTCAGGTAGATTCCTCTGTTGGAGGAAAAACTGCAATCAACCACCCATTAGGAAAAAATATGGTGGGTGCATTTTATCAGCCTAAGGCTGTCATTATAGATATTTTAAGCTTACAAACTCTGCCAGAGAGAGAAATTTCAGCGGGTCTTGCTGAAGTCATTAAATATGGGCTTATTCGCGAGCTAAGCTTTTTTGAATGGTTGGAAGATAATATTGAATCGTTAAAGGCATTAGATGCTCAGGTAGTGGCATATGCCATTAAAGAGTCTTGTGCATGTAAAGCTGAGGTTGTTGAGATTGATGAAAAAGAAGGTGGGCTTAGGGCTATTCTGAATTTAGGTCATACATTTGGGCATGCGATTGAAAATTTTAAAGGTTACGGGGTTTGGTTGCATGGTGAAGCTGTTGGCGCCGGAATGATGATGGCGGCAGAGTTATCTTTTCTTCAAGGTTGGTTACGTGAGTCTGATAAAAACAGAGTAAAAGCATTACTAAGTAGAGCTGGTCTTCCAGTTTACGGACCTGAAGGGATGGTGGCAGAAAATTATCGAAAGCTGATGGCAGTTGATAAAAAGGTGATGGATGGTTCGTTGCGTCTAGTCTTATTGAAGGGTATTGGTGAGGCTGTTGTTACCAGTGAATTTTCAGATGAACACCTTGCAAGTGTGTTGAGTGGGCAGTCGTCGTAGATTGATCTCGATGAATTAGATTATATTGATTTGGTTAGACGTGCAAAATGGGTCAACAACATAGCAATACGTTAGTACAGCAGCTGAAAAAGCATTTTCATCTGGAATCAGATCTATTTCCTATTGAGTCTCATTTTTTCTTTGAGGGCGCGCAGCGTCAACATAATCTCGAAACTTTGCGGCATTTAGCAAGTTTTGGGGATATGGTCTTATTTTTAACGGGTGATAAAGGGGCGGGGAAAACACACCTTCTTCATAAACTGGCAGATTCATCTTTCGAAGGTTTAAATGTTGTTTATTTGGACTGTGAGCTATTGATTCAAGATAGCCATAAAAACAATAGACCCATCTTGATGGCTTGTTTTCGGTCATTGGGAATAAAAGAAAGTGAAGGCAGTTTTTCTCAAATATTGAATGCTTTACTGACTGAGTGCCATCGTTTGGTAGCTGTTGATGGTGTGCGGACTCTATTTGCCTTTGATAATGCAGATAAAATACCAAAAAAAGAATTGCAGGAATATTTTAGTTTCTACAAGGGGCTTCCAGCAGAGAGTGCTCTGGTAATGTTATTTGCAGGGTCGAGTAATCTTATTCAGGCCTCTAAGTTGGGTAATAATGTAAATCAAAATATATGGTGGCACCAAGTACAGCTTAAGCCACTCCCACAGGCAGACGTTTTACTCTACTTAGAGCAAGCATTAATGCTTGCGGGCTATTCAGAAACGCTCGAGTTAAATGATGTCCAGGTTAAGCAGTTAGTTGAGCTCGGTAAAGGGCTGCCAGGGCGTATCAATAAGCTATTCCCGAGTGTGGTGTTAGAGCCTGGTTTATTGAAGATTAAAGCTAAACCTCCGTCACGAGGCGCACCGGTATGGATAATGTTTGGTCTTGCAGGTCTTCTGGTGATCTCTTTTGTGTTTGTCTCTTATCAGCACGGTCTACTGAATCGTTTCATGCCCGTTTTCTCTTTTGAAGATGAACCTTTAGTTTCGAAACACCCTATTGTTGATGAGAAAAAAGAGGGAGTTAGGATTTTAGAAGAAAAAAGCAATCAGCAAAGGTCTCGTCTAGCCATGTTGGATAATGTCCTGAAAGAAAAAGGCATAAATCTACCCACAAATCAGGATGAGAATGGTGAGGCACCATCTTTGTCGGTCAGTTCGAAAGTGAGTGATATTATTCTTACTGATGAGTCTCAGAAGCAAGATCTAACAGATGTCAGTTTTGATAGAAAGAACTTGGCCGAGAAAAAACTTATAGAAAAGCAAGTTATCCCAGAAGAAGTCACTTCAGATTCCCAGGAGCCTGAAGCGAGTCCCCATTCTTTGATTGAGTCGGGTGTTCGAAACACGAAGGCATTTGCTCCACCTGATGTGTCGAGTAAATCGCATGCCGCATTTCGCTCAAAAGAATGGTTGATGGAGAAGTCAAAGCCAGCTTATCTAGCGCAGGTTTTAGGCTCTTACTCTGAGGAAACTGCCCAAAAGTTTATTCAAAAAATTGGGAAGCAGAAATTTGAGGTGTATTATTTAGAAACAGAGCACAAGAATAAACCATGGTTTGTTGTGTTTTATGGTGTTTTTCCTGCAAAGGCACATGCTCAAGACGCTGTGAAAAATGCGCCTAAGCTTATTCGCTCTCAAAATCCATGGATACGATTATCTGCAGATGTTTTGGCGTCTTATCCAAAATAATTTGCTTCTCTATTTTCCTCTTATCTTATTGAAATATAAGATAAAACTTTATATTTTGCCCTCAAAGTCGAAACAGTTTCTAAGCTAAAAATTTGTTAAGTTGGCTTTGCCTGTGTAAAATGTCCAACCCCGATTTTCATAGTCATCGTGTTAAAGCGTCCTTTTAGTTTATAACTATATGATTTTAAACAGTATTTTGTGGAGAAAACATTATGGCGACAGGTTTGTTTCGGCCCGAAGAATTTAGAGATAACTGTGGGTTTGGATTGATTGCTCAGATGGAAGGGCGGCCTAGCCATGATCTACTTTCTACAGCGATAGAATCACTTACATGTATGACCCACCGTGGCGGTATTGCTGCAGACGGTAAAACTGGTGACGGTTGTGGACTCTTAATTCAGAAGCCCGATGCTTTCTTTCGACGTATAGCTAAAGAGTTATTTGGTGTTTCTTTAGTCGAACACTATGCCCTTGGTATGGTATTCCTTTCACAAGATCAAAAGAAGGCCGAGATCTCTATCTCGATCTTGAATGAAGAACTTCAAAATGAAGGTCTTGATGTTATCGGCTGGAGAGACGTTCCCACTAAGAATGATTGTTTAGGTCGCATGGCAATAGATTGTTTGCCAGTGATTAAGCAAGTGTTTGTCCAAAGTAATAGTGATGAGCTTACTGAAAGAGCGTTGGCGCTTAAGTTATTTATGGCCAGACGTAAGGCTGAAATGCGTTTAGTTGTCGATCCGGATTTTTATGTATGTAGTTTGTCTGAAAAGGTTGTGTCATATAAAGGCTTAATGATGCCAATCGACCTGCCTAGCTTCTATTTAGATTTGTGCAACAAAGATGTAGAGACCAGTATCTGTGTGTTCCACCAGCGGTTTTCTACCAATACAATGCCTAAGTGGCCACTTGCTCAACCTTTCCGTTGTATCGCCCATAATGGTGAGATTAATACTATTGACGGTAACCGTAACTGGTCAGTGGCGCGAAGCTCAAAATTTTCTTCCAGTGATCTTCCTGAGTTATCAAAAATTAAACCACTGGTTAACCGTACCGGTTCTGACTCTTCAAGTATGGATAATATGCTTGAAGTCTTAATGGCCGGTGGTGTTGATCTATTTCGTGCGGTTAGGATGATGATTCCGCCAGCATGGCAAAATATGGATACGATGGATAATGAACTGCGTGCTTTCTATGAATATAACAGCATGCATATGGAGCCATGGGATGGTCCAGCAGGTATTGTTTTAACTGATGGGCGTTATGCTGTTTGTTTGTTAGATAGAAATGGCTTACGCCCAAGTCGTTGGGTAATGACCAAAAATGGTTACTTAACTATTGCGTCAGAAATTGGTACTCATGCATACAAGCCTGAAGATGTTGTTGCTAAAGGCAGAGTTGGACCAGGGCAAATCTTAGCAGTTGATACCCATACAGGTGAAGTATTACATACAGACGATATTGATGGCCGCTTAAAGGCAGCGCATCCGTATAAAAAGTGGTTAAAAGAAAATGCTATACGTATCGAAGCTACCTTAGATAGTGACCATGATTCTTTTAAGGTAATGCCTGCTGACGAATTAAAAGTTCACATGAAAATGTTTCAGGTTACTTTTGAAGAGCGGGATCAAATATTACGACCGCTTGCTGAAAGTAGCCAAGAAGCTGTTGGTTCAATGGGTGATGATACACCTATGGCTGTTTTGTCATCGCGTATCCGTCCTGTTTCTGATTATTTTAGGCAGAAGTTTGCGCAGGTAACAAATCCTCCAATAGATCCACTTCGTGAAGCGGTCGTTATGTCTCTAGAGACATGTATTGGCCGTGAACATAATATTTTTGAAGAATCATCAGAGCATGCTAAACGGGTAATTCTTGCAACTCCCGTACTAACGCCTGCTAAGTTTGGACATTTAATGTCGGACTACGATGGGTTTGAACATTGTGTGATCCGTCTACAGTATAAGGAAGAGCAAGGTTTAGATGCCGCGATAAAAGATGTTTGTTTACAGGCAGAAGCTGCAATCAAATCAGGTAAAGTGATACTAGTTTTATCAGATAAAGATGTCTCTCAAGGTGAATTACCCATTAATGCCTTTATGGCGACAGGGGCTGTTCATCATTATCTGGTTGATAAAGGTTTGCGATGCGACTCAAATATTGTCGTAGAGTCGGGGTTTGCTAGAGATCCGCATCATTTTGCTGTGCTATTTGGTTTTGGTGCCACAGCGGTTTACCCATACCTTGCCTATCAAGTGATGAATGATCTTGTTGGTACGGGTGAAATGTTGATGGACCCTATCGACGCTAAGAATAACTATCGAGCAGGGATTGGCAAAGGTCTATTAAAGATTCTTTCAAAAATGGGTATCTCGACCATTGCGTCGTACCGTGGTGCGCAACTATTTGAAGCAATTGGTTTGGCTGACGATGTCGTAGACTTGTGTTTCAAAGGTGTTGCTAGTCGAATTCAAGGTGCCAGCTTTGAAGATTTACAATTTGAGCAGTCTCTATTAGCTAAAGAAGCTTTTAAAGCGCGTAAGTCTATTCAGCCGGGTGGATTGTTAAAATATATGCATGGGCAGGAGTATCATGCATTTAACCCTGATGTAATTAATACCGTACAGCGCGCTGTTGAAACAGGCAGTTATGACGCTTATAAAGAGTATGCGCATTTAGTTAATACGCGTCCTGTTGCGACCCTCAGAGATTTGTTTGGTTTTAGCGAAAAGGCCAAAGAAATTCCTTTGTCGGAAGTTGAGCCAGTTGAAGCAATATTTCCACGATTTGATTCTGCAGCAATGTCTTTGGGTGCACTTTCGCCTGAAGCTCATGAGTCTTTAGCTGTTGCAATGAATCGATTGGGTGGGCGCTCAAACTCGGGTGAAGGTGGTGAAGATGTTGCTCGCTATGGTACTGAAAAACGTTCCAAGATTAAGCAGGTTGCTTCGGGTCGTTTTGGTGTTACACCGCATTACTTAAGCAGCGCTGAAGTGATTCAGATAAAAGTTGCTCAAGGTGCTAAGCCTGGTGAAGGTGGACAGTTACCTGGCGGGAAAGTTAATGACTTGATCGCGACCCTGCGTTATTCGGTTCCAGGAGTCACTTTAATATCGCCTCCACCACATCACGATATCTATTCAATTGAAGATTTAGCCCAGCTTATTTTTGATTTGAAGCAGGTTAATCCTAGCGCCCTAATATCAGTCAAACTGGTATCAGAGCCAGGCGTCGGAACAATTGCTGCGGGTGTAGCAAAAGCTTATGCTGATCTGATTACTATTTCTGGTTATGACGGTGGTACCGCTGCAAGCCCACTAACATCAATTCGCTATGCAGGTTCTCCTTGGGAGCTTGGCTTAAGTGAGGCACACCAAACCTTACGAGGCAACGATTTACGGGGAATGGTGCGTTTACAGACGGATGGTGGTTTAAAGACAGGGCTAGATGTTGTTAAAGCGGCCATGCTTGGTGCCGAAAGTTTTGGTTTTGGAACAACGCCGATGGTTGCCTTAGGTTGTCGTTATCTGCGAATTTGTCACCTGAATAACTGTGCAACAGGGGTTGCAACACAGAATGAACAGTTAAGGGATGAATACTTTAACGGTACAGTTGAAATGGTGATGAACTTCTTCCGCTTTGTCGCAGAAGAAACGCGTGAATGGATGGCGAAGTTAGGTGTACGCTCTTTAGAGGAGCTTGTTGGCAGGACTGACTTGCTAGCTATCTTGCCGGGAAATACACCAAAACAACAAAAGCTTGATTTATCACCGATATTATCGAGAGAAGGAATTCCAGAAAATAAACCCCATACCTGTCAAGTAGAGAGAAATAAACCTTTCGATCAAGCAGGTTTCTCAGAAAAAATGATTGCCGATATCTTGCCTAGTATTGAAGGTAAAACAGGTGGCTTTTTTGAATACTCAGTGACCAACTGCGATCGTTCAATTGGTGCGCGTTTATCCGGTGAGATTGCTAAACGCTATGGAAATCAAGGGATGGCATCTGATGTTATTAATGTCTCCATGAAGGGTACCGCAGGGCAAAGCTTTGGTGTT
>CAXBKC010000041.1:0-14776 GCA_963975615.1 uncultured Oleiphilus sp. | reverse complement strand
GGATCAAACGTTAATTCGATAATAACTTTATCGACATTGGGTACTTGGGCAACTTTGCGTTCAACGTCAGCGATGATTGAAGGTCCCATACCACAACCTGCAGCAGTTAAGGTCATATCAATATGAACCTCGTGTTTACCTTCAGGTGTCTTTAAAATTTTAACGTTATAAATTAAGCCTAAATCAACGATATTTACCGGTATTTCAGGATCGTAGCATTGTCGAATAGCTGCCCAGACATTATCTTCATTAATACTGCCATCAGTAGGAACTTCAAACTCTTCAAGCTCGACTATTTTGCCTAGTGCATCAGCATCTTTACCATCAATTCGAGCAAGGTTACCATTTACAGCTACGGTGAATGTTCCGCCTAAGGCTTGTGTGATAGTGACAAAAGAGTTTTTAGGAATCATTATTTCTGTACCCGCAGGCACAAGACGGGCTTCACAGTCTCGTTTGGTTACCACCACTTCTCTTTCGTTCATTACGGACTCTCTATTAGAAATTTGTATTGAATATTGAGTTTTAAATTTGTATAGCTAAGGCCTAGATATCGGTGACGGTGAAGCTTTCACCGCAGCCACATTCACCCTTTACATTTGGGTTGGTGAACTGAAACATTGAGTTTAAACCAACGCTAACGAAGTCAATTTCTGTTCCGAATAAAAGCGGCATATCTTTATTGGGTACAAAGATATGGATGTTCTCGTCAAATTCAAAGACTCTATCGTCGGCTTCTGCTGCATCACTTAATGATGTTTCGTACATAAAGCCTGAGCAGCCGCTTTTCGCAAGGAAAAACTTCAAACCTTTTTTTTCTGGTTGTTTGCTTAATTCTTTCTTTATGTGCTTTTTGGCACTTTCAGTTAGTGTTATCGCCTGCTTTGGGTCGTAGCTTGCTAATGTCATATTGTCCTCTCTAACTAAACAAACATGCGTTGGATTTTAGCCAAGGCAGTAAATAGGGTGTCGACTTCTTCTAAGGTATTGTAAAAAGCAAAGGATGCTCGTGCGGTTCCCGGAATTTCGAAGCGTTCCATTAGGGGCATGGCGCAATGATGACCAGTACGAATACCAATACCTTGTTGATCTAATAGTGTTCCGATATCACTTGGATGCAAGCCCTCAATTAAAAATGACATAACCGGAACTTTATTTTTTGCTGTGCCTATCACTCTCATTCCTGGAATATCTTTAGCTAGTTCTTCAGCGCGTTTTAGTAGTGCTTGTTCATGTGCTTCAATTTTTTCTCTATCTTGAGCTTCAAGGTAATCAATGGCGGCTTTTAAGCCAATTACTTCACAAATAGGTGGAGTGCCTGCTTCGAACTTATAAGGCAGTTGATTGAATGTGGTGCCGCTAAAACTGACACGCTCAATCATTTCGCCACCACCTTGATACGGAGGCATTGCTTCTAATCTTTCAGTTTTTCCGAAAAGTACACCTAAGCCCGTAGGGCCAAAGAGTTTATGCGATGAGAATACATAAAAATCACAATCAAGCGCCTGTACATCTACTTTGAAGTGAGGAACGGCTTGCGCACCATCAATCACAGTAATGATGTTCGATGCTTTAGCGGTATCAATAAACTGCTTAACCGGATTGATCGTACCTAAGACATTTGACACATGGGTCATTGCTAACACTTTTGTCTTAGGGGTGATTAGTTGAACTAGTTGAGCATGATCCAATTCGCCTTGATCATTTACCTCTAATACTCGCAGCACAGCACCAGTTCGCTCTGCCATCATTTGCCAAGGTACAATATTGGCATGATGTTCCATTTCGCTAACGATAATTTCATCGCCTTTAGCGAGTAAGCCAGACAAACCATTTACGATTAGATTGATCGCTTCTGTTGTGCCTTTCGTCCAAATAATTTCTTTTCTGGACGGGGCATTCAAAAAAGCTTGAACTGTATCTCGAGCAGCTTCAAAACTATGCGTTGCTCTATCGCCTAGGGTATGCGCACCACGGTGCACATTGGCATTATCATGTTGATAGTAATACAGCATGCTGTCGATTACCGACTGAGGCTTTTGTGCACTTGCTGCGCTATCAAGATAGACAAGGGGCTTGTTGTGTACTTCCTGATTGAGAATAGGGAAGTCTTGGCGAATAGTTTCAAGCATAGTTTTGTGTTCTTTCCCTTACTTAGAGTTTAAAGCTTAGAATATTGGCTAAAGTCTTTTCCCAGTATTCTGCTATTTCAATGACCGGTGTCGCTCTAACAACTTCTAGCACAAAGCCAAGTGTGAGCATTAGTTTGGCTTGCTCATGATTTATGCCGCGGGTTTTCAAATAGTACAGTTCGGTTTCATCCAGTTGGCCAATTGTGGTGCCATGCGCGCACTTCACATCATCGGCATAGATTTCTAATTCAGGCTTTGAATCAATCTCTGCTTCAGAAGAAAGTAATAGGTTCTTATTGCTCATTGAACCCAGTGTTTTTTGAGCGTCTCTATGGATGTGAATGCGGCCATTAAACACAATTTGTGATTGCTTATCGGCAATGCAGCGATAGTTTTCATTGCTAGTGCAATTGGGTGCGATATGCTCGATGCAGGTATGGCAGTCGACGTGTTGCTTGTCGGTAGTGACACAAATACCATTCAAATCACATTCCGCGCCTGGGCCCATCATTTTAACTAATAAATCATGACGATTAAGCTGGTTACCTAAAGATAAGCAGTAGCTATTAAAGCGCGCATCACGCATCAGAGATACACCGGTGCTAGCAATATGGCGGTAGCCTGCTTTATCCAGATTCATTTTCAGAAATGTCAATTTAGCATTGTCTGAAACATGAATGTCGGTAACAGAATTTAAAATGGCAGTATTCTGTTTGCTGACTATGTCCGTCGCGCTTAAACCACTGTTGGTGCTGCTTTCTTCTATAACCGTCATCGATGAGCTTTTACCTAGCTTGATAAAAACTCTAGGGAAACTGTTACCTTCACCTGTTTGTTGAAAGACGATTTTAAGTGGCTTGGTGATGTGCTGATTATCTGCAAGTTCAATGAAGATGCCATTTTGAAGGAAGGCTGCATTGAGGTCTGCAAACATTAACTTGTCAGAACTAGCGATCGCTCCAGAAGCCACTTCTTTGCTTTGGCTATGATTTATATCAGCGAAAGATGTCACACTTAAGCCTTCTACGTTTGGTAGCGCTTGCGTTAGCTTGCCATTAGTAATGATCAAGGTGTCGCAATCTAATGAATAGGCTTCGACATAAGCTTCATTTGTTGCATCATTTGATGCAGCGCTACTCACTTCAGACGTACTCATGCCTAAACGCTTAGCAGAATACTTCCAGGCTTCTGTTTTGCGCGTAGGAATAGTCCATTCTGCAAGTTTGGCTTGCTTTGCAGTGCTAAATTCTTTGAGCGTTGATTGCAGTTGCGAGTTAGCTTCTACACCAAAATTAATTGTATTCAAGGTACTCATATATACGACCCTTAAGCTGTTGCTTCTTCAATACCTAACCAAGCATAACCTTTGTCTTCAAGTTCTAAGGCTAATTCTTTACCGCCAGATTTAATAATTTGGCCTCTAGCAAGAACATGAACATAATCAGGAACGATATAGTCTAATAAGCGTTGGTAGTGAGTGATCATCACAACAGATTTGTCTGGTGCACGCAGGGCGTTAACGCCATCGGCAACAACTTTTAAGGCATCGATATCCAAGCCAGAATCTGTTTCGTCTAATACAGCTAAAGTAGGCTCTAGCATGAGCATTTGCATTATCTCATTACGCTTTTTTTCGCCGCCAGAAAAACCTTCATTAACGCCGCGCTTTAAAAATGCAGGATCAAGATCAACTTGTTGGCTTTTTGCTTTAGCTTGCTTCATAAATTCAGCAACATTAATTTCATCTAAACCACGATGGTGGCGAATATTGTTAATCGCTGTTTTCATAAATTGAAGGTTGCTGACCCCTGGGATTTCAACAGGGTACTGAAAGGCAAGGAAAACCCCTTCACGGGCTCGCTCTTCAGTTGCCATTTCTAGTAAATCTTTACCTTGATAAGTAATAGAGCCGCTTGTAATTTCATAGGCTTCATTGCCGGCTATGACTTGAGAAAGGGTGCTCTTTCCAGAACCGTTCGGCCCCATGATGGCATGTACTTCACCTGGCTTAACACTTAGATTGAGTCCTTTAAGGATTTCTTTACCGTCTACGCTTACGTGTAAGTTTTTAATTTCTAACATTATTCTCTCTCTTTTTAGCCCACTGAACCTTCAAGGCTGACTTCTAGTAATTTGGTGGCTTCAACGGCAAATTCCATAGGAAGTTCTTTAAATACTTCCTTACAAAACCCGTTGACGATCATGGAAACGGCATGTTCAGCATCGATACCGCGCTGTCGGCATAAAAATAACTGATCATCACTTACTTTTGATGTGGTTGCTTCATGTTCGACAACAGCTGATTTATTCTTACTTTCAATATAAGGGAAAGTATGAGCACCACATTTATCACCAATTAATAAGGAATCACATTGGGTATAATTACGGGCGTTTTCTGCACCGGGGCCAATTTTGACCAAGCCTCGGTAGCTGCTATCACTTCTGCCAGCAGAGATGCCTTTCGAAATAATTGTACTTCTGGTGTTTTTACCAAGGTGAATCATCTTGGTGCCAGTATCAGCCTGCTGTAAATTATTTGTTAGTGCGACAGAGTAAAATTCACCGACACTATTGTCACCACGTAAAATACAGCTTGGGTATTTCCAGGTAATCGCCGAGCCTGTTTCAACTTGGGTCCAGCTAACTTTAGAGTTTTTACCAATGCAGGCAGCGCGTTTGGTTACAAAGTTATAAATACCGCCTAGACCATTTTCATCGCCTGGGTACCAGTTCTGAACGGTTGAATATTTGATTTCCGCATCATCTAAAATGACTAGCTCAACAACGGCAGCATGAAGTTGGTTTTCATCACGCATCGGTGCAGTACAGCCTTCAAGATAGCTAACATGACTACCTTCTTCGGCAATAATGAGTGTGCGTTCGAATTGCCCGGTATTGGCTTCGTTAATTCGGAAGTAAGTCGATAGTTCTAAAGGACAGCGGACGCCTTTTGGAATGTAGACAAAGGAGCCGTCACTAAATACCGCAGAGTTGAGTGCCGCGTAAAAATTATCCCTTTGAGGCACAACACTGCCTAAGTACTTTTTCACTAACTCCGGATGAGAGTGGACGGCCTCGGAAATAGGGCAGAAAACTACACCAGCTTCAGTCAGCTTTTCTTTGAATGTGGTACCAATCGATACACTATCAAATACGGCATCTACGGCAACGCCAGCTAAACGAGCGCGCTCATGTAACGGAATACCTAGCTTTTCGTAGGTGCGGAGTAATTCTGGGTCGACGTCATCGATACTTTTTGGCGCATTTTCATTAGATTTTGGCGCAGAAAAGTATGCGATTGAATTGAAGTCAACTTTAGGGAATTTTACCTGAGCCCATTCAGGCTCTTCCATTTGTTGCCATGCGGTATAGGCTTTTAAACGCCATTCAAGCAACCATTCAGGTTCTTTCTTTTTGGCAGAAATGCGGCGAATAATGGACTCGTTCAAGCCAGGTTCGAAGGTGTCGGACTCGATATTAGTCACGAAACCATGTTCATACTCGCGTTTTATCAGTTCTTTCACTGCTTTATCGGAGTTAGACATGCCTATGATTTCTCCTATTAGGTGTAATGCTTAAATGATTGTAGATGTGTCTTGGTTGGGGATTATATAATAACCCAGTAATTTAGTCAGGTATTTTTTTGAATCAATTTTATACAAAATAAATGCACATTAGTATTATCTAGTGTCCGCCTATTCGTAAAAAGCGATGTTTGACTTGTGCGTTTGGTTTTATAGAGGTGAGGCGTGATTGTAACTTTTTTTTGATGGAAATCACACCAGACTTATAATTAGTTGTTTTGAGCAAATAGCCCTTACTCGCTAAAAAAGAGTGCTGTGTCATTTAGTTAAAGTGTTTGAAGGGATATGATGGCTAGCTTGTTTTCAAGGAATTAGTTTTATGGCTGTTTATACAGTTCTCGATACAAACGATATTGTTAGCATTTTAAGAAAATATGACCTTGGTACCTTGCAGCGTTTCGAAGCAATTTCGTCTGGAATAGAGAATACCAATTATTTTTTATGGCTTAAATCGAATGATCAAATCATTACTCAATGGGTTCTGACTATATTTGAAAACTTGAGTGAAAGTTCGTTACCGTTCTTCAATAATTTAACTATTCATTTGAGTCAGAAGGGTCTTGCCGTACCGGCACCTGAGCGAATGAGTAATGGCCAGTATGTTTTTTCTATTCTTCAGACTTCTCAACGGCACGCTAATAAGTTTGGTGTGCTTGTGCCGAAATTTGAGGGTGCGTCTATCGATTTCCCTGATGAGCAGGCCTGCCAGAGAGTAGCTGTTTTTACCGCTGAAATGCACAATGCTCTGAGTGATTTTCCTGACGCCAATAACATTCAGCATTCTTTTAATTGGTGTAAACAGCTTGTTGGTGAATTAAACCCTTTAATACCGGAAGAGGATTTACAGGCGCTGAATCTAGCTCTTACACGGTATCAGGCTTACCAAGCCTTGATTGATGAATGTCCAGCTGGCGTCGTACATGGTGACTTATTTAGAGATAATGTACTTTTTGAAAATGGAAAAATAAGTGGTGTTATAGATTTTTATAATGCAGGTAAAACAGCGTTTCTATTTGATCTTGCTGTTATTGCAAATGATTGGGCTGTTAATTTTGAGTACTTGCCTTCATTGTTTTCTTCGAAAGGAGGCGATATTAAGGGTCTTGAACTTAAGAATATTTATGATAAACCGAAATTAGATGCGTTGCTTTCTGCCTATGAGTCTGTAAGACCATTTTCTGATATAGAAAAGACACTATGGCCACGCTTAATGGAGTTAGCTGCCTTTAGGTTTTATTTGAGTCGCTTAAAAACTAAATATACTAAAGGCTATCAACAAGAAGCCAAAGAAGGTGAAGTCATTAAGTCACCAGATGCGATGAAAATAATTATGCTAGCTGCTATGGAAAGGTAAATTTAATGCCTTATTTAAATAAGGCATTAATATCTGTATTGAAGTTTATATCCACTAACTTCCAGCCTGCATTGGGTTGGTAATAATTTATTTCCCAGACCAAGGCCGCTGTTTCATATTTCAGCAGATAAATTACTTTGTAAAAGTGATCTCCGACAGCCTGTTTTTCAAGAAGAGCGTAAGAGAGAGGTTTACCTAAGCTTGAGTTGAGTTGAGTTAAGCTTAACTCGGCTTTTTTACCTCTTTCTTCAAAAGAGACGGCATCTACACCTAAGTAGGTGGCAATCAAGGCAAAGGCCGCAGGAACATCTCCTGAAAGTATTTGGGACATAAAGAAGTTGCTTACCTTATCTACCTTATCGGTATCTTCCAATGATTTGGCATAACTTAAAGAGCTTATCGATAACAGAATAATTAAAAGAATTCGGGAAATAGTGGGGTTCATATTTAATGCACTTAAAAAATAATTGAAATTAAGTAGATGGAGATTAATCCATCTCTTCAGGCATAAACTTATCTACGTCTATGCAGTGATCGCTTGGGTCTTCATATTTGACGATTTTAATCCCAGAAGCCGTCTTATTTAGGTCAATCATCATGGATTCGATGTATGTCCTCGTCTTGGTACTATATATGCTTTTAACTAAAGGTTTAATGGGGGCTGCTATGTTTTGTGCAATTACAACAGCTAATAGACCATTATTTAACCTGACGAGGCTGCCTGTCGGGTAGACTCCCATGCATTTTATGAACTGATGCACTAAGCTCTCTTCAAAATGAGTTTTACTTGATTCTAGTAAGGTACGCATGCCAAATGAAGACGGTGTGGCTTGTCTATGGTGACGGTTGTTGGTAACTGCATCATAGGTATCGATAATCGCAAACATTTTACCGTGAATAGAAATTTCATCGCCTTCTAACCCTAAGGGGTAACCAGTGCCGTTTATCCGTTCATGGTGTTGGTAAACAATATCTCGCACAATCAGTGATATATCTGGTAAATCCCTGACTAGATTGTGTCCGATATTTACGTGCTCTTTAACTTCATCATACTCTTCAGCAGTTAAAGGGCCTGCGCGCTCAAAAAATTCTTGGTTGACCTGAACTTCGCCTAAATCGTGGAGCAGCGCGCCAGTTATGCATTGTTCAATATCTTCATCAGAAAGGCCGCGGGCTTGTGCAAAAATACCCATTAATGTCGCACTATTTACGGAGTGCTCATACAAGTAGCTATTTGGGTTTCTTACTTTACCAAGCCAGGTTAGTGCATCTTTATTACGCATAATTGAGCGTGAAATTGCTTTAGCGGCTTCATTAAAGTATTCCATGTTTATCTGCTGTTTATCACGAATCGAAGCTATGGTGCGGCCAATAATATTGGCAGATGTTTTAAATATTTCTTTCGCATTCCCCCATTCTAGGGTTAATGCATGATTGTCTGTTGAAAGTTGTTGGTTTAGCTCTGAAATATTCTTTTCAATGATAACATCATAAAATTGTTGGGTTTTCTTGCGGTCGTTGGCACAATTTTCATCAGGTAGGTCAAGCCCCTTACCGGTATCAATGACAACATGCTCGACCCCGATTTCAATAAATTTACTGATAATTCTACTATCCCGAATCATGCCTTTTTTCTTTTTCGGCATAGGACGGTTAGGGATCTCAACTATTTCTGCAACATACATATCAACTAGTAAATCACTGATGGGGATTCGCTTTAACAACGTGGCGCCTCTGCATAACAATTACATTTGATTTTTTTATTCGTTTAATAACTATAGCTTGTTTTTTAAGCAAACCAAGTTTCTGTATTATCTAAGGAATTGCCAGATTAGACTTTTTTTGAGGGATGGATTGAATTTGTAGATCTCACGAGAATTATGGAAAAACTATTCTATAAAAGACATGCTAATTGTAGGTGAATTACAGCCTTATTTTTTAATGTACTTATCTTAAATAAAAGCTGATTATGCAGGATGTCGATGGTAGGATAGCGAAAATTTTTTAATGTATTTTTGTGCAGAGGTTGCTGTGAATACTCCTTCAAAAAAACCTAATAATCCTAATTTTTCTTCTGGTCCTTGTAGTAAACGCCCAGGGTATGATGTTGCTCAATTAGATCTAAGTACATTAGGTCGATCTCATCGGGCACCTATTGGCAAAAAAGCCTTAGAGCTATGCTGTACAGAAACGGCACGATTGTTGGGTTTGCCAGATGGCTATCGAGTGGGTGTTGTTCCTGGTTCTGATACTGGCGCAATGGAAATGGCAATGTGGTCGTTATTAGGTCCGAAAGCTATCGATATCTTTGCGTGGGAATCATTTGGTTCTGGTTGGGTGACAGATATCATCAAGCAGCTCAAGCTTAAAGATGTCAACGTCTACGAAGCAGAATACGGATTGTTACCAGACTTTTCTCAAGCAAAGTCAGATAATGACATTGTCTTTACATGGAATGGTACGACTTCTGGTGTGAAAGTAGCTGATGCAGACTGGATCTCGGATGACAGAACTGGTCTTACAATTTGTGATGCAACTTCTGCTGTTTTCGCCATGCCTTTACCTTGGAAGAAATTAGATGTTGTCACTTTCAGTTGGCAAAAAGTTCTGGGTGGAGAAGGAGCGCACGGCATGCTTGTACTTAGCCCTAAGGCGGTCGCCCGTTTAGAAAGTTATGTGCCTGCTTGGCCAATGCCGAAGTTGTTTAGAATGACTTCGGGCGGAAAACTAAATGAAGGTATCTTTGAAGGTGCCACCATTAATACGCCTTCCATGCTGTGTGTAGCAGATTATTTAGATGCATTATCTTGGGTTGATTCACTCGGTGGTCTAAATGCTTTAATTAAGCGTTCAGAAGCTAACTTGGCTGTTATTGAAGGTTTTGTTGAAAGCCGAGAATGGATTCGTTTCCTTGCTGAAAATAAATTGACTCGA
This sequence comes from uncultured Oleiphilus sp., assembly GCA_963975615.1. GTDB lineage: Bacteria > Pseudomonadota > Gammaproteobacteria > Pseudomonadales > Oleiphilaceae > PZPK01. Next base: position 4,772 of record CAXBKC010000041.1, on the reverse strand, counting down.
TCCAATACAAGTGTGTGTTTGGTGCTAGACTTAAATCCAACTGAAGTAAAACAAATGATTAAACTGCTAGAGCAGGAATCAGTTGCATTTGATATTGGCTCATATCGAGATGCTCCAGATGGCTTACGAATCTGGTGCGGTGGTACGGTTGAGGCGTCTGATCTTGAAGATCTTATGCCTTGGTTAGATTGGGCTTATGAGCAGGTGAAAGCTAAGTAAATTAAGCAAACTCTTTCATTTACTAGCTTGTATGGCTCAGGGCATACAAGCTAGATCAAAATTAACTGGTTTTACTCGATGCAGCTTTCCTAATATTTAAGAGGCCGCTTACATGGAAATCAGTACCATTATATTTTTACTTGTTATTACCTTCGTATTCTTCTACATCATACGTATTTTTAACACACTGGTAGCGCTAAAAAATCGTTTTCAAAATGCCTTTTCCCAAATTGAAGTTCAATTAAAGCGTCGTTATGAGCTGATCCCTAATCTTGTTGAAACGGCCAAAGCTTATATGGAACATGAGCGGGAAACCTTAGAAGCTGTTATTTCAGCTAGAAATGAAGCTGCTGCTGGTTTGAAAGCGGCATCAGCCAACCCTTCAAGTGGCGCAGCATTAAAAAAATTAGCTTCAGGTGAAGGCATGCTTCAAGGCGCGTTAGGGCGTTTAAATATCGCTGTTGAAGCTTACCCAGAACTAAAAGCTAACGAAAACATGATGCAGTTATCTGAAGAGCTTACCAGTACAGAAAATAGAGTGGCGTTTGCTCGACAGGCATTTAATGATTCAGTCACTGAATACAATAGCTATAGACAGAGCTTTCCTCAGAATTTTCTAGCGACTACATTTGGCCACAGGGAGGATGCAAGCTTGTTGGAGTTTGATGATTCAGCACAGATTCAAGCTGCACCCAAAGTGTCATTTTAAAATATAGTTGTAGTAAATGAATTTCTATCGCGCTCAAGATCAAGCTAGAAAACAAAGCCGCTTATTAGTGGTTTTGTTTGTTCTGGCTGTTTCTACTTTAGTGTTTATCACCAATATTTGCGTGGCCTTATTCGTTCTGTATAGCAATCCAGAATTTAGCTTAAGTTCGCACAATGATCCGAGCCTTAATACCAACAATCTCTTTGATTGGTTTCAACAACTTGCCATTGTTCTTGGGTGGGAAAAATGTCTGTGGACAACACTATTAGTCTTTGGTGTGATCTTTATGGCGATGGGCTTCAAATGGTTATCTTTAAGGCAAGGTGGCCGAGTGGTGGCCGAGTCGCTTGGAGGTACTCTGATTCTACCTTCTTCAAAAAACCACTTAGAAAGGCGACTATTAAATGTTGTTGAAGAAATAGCCCTTGCTTCCGGTACGCCGGTTCCTCAAGTCTACGTTTTACAGAATGAACTAGGTATTAATGCTTTTGCAGCAGGCCTAAGTACTGAAGATGCCGTAATTGGTATTACACAGGGTGCCTTGCTTCATTTCAATAGGGAGCAGTTACAGGGCGTTATCGCTCATGAATTTAGTCATATTTTAAACGGTGATATGCGTTTGAATATGAAGTTGGTGGCCGTCTTACATGGTATTTTAATGATCGCAGAAGGCGGTTATTTATTTATGCGTTTAGGGATGTCGAGTCGGCGTCGGGGTTATAGTCTTCCCAAAATGACCAGTAATGGTAAGCGTGATAATAATGTTGGCGGCTTATTATTTATTTTTGGTTTAAGTTTGTGGGTGATCGGTTTGCTCGGTCAGTTATTTGGCTCATTAATTAAAGCCGCTGTGAGTCGCCAGCGTGAGTTTCTTGCAGATGCTTCTTCCGTTCAATTTACACGTAACCCAGAGGGTATTGCAGAAGCTCTTAGTATTATTGGTGGGGCCAGTTACCAGTCTAAACTTGAACATCATGGTGCGCATGAGTTGAGTCATCTATTTTTCTCAAATGCTAATTCTTTGGAGGTGAAATCATCATTATTCCACCCTTCAAGATGGCCATGGTTTGCAACACATCCGCCGTTAGCTGAGCGAATTAAACGAATTCAGCCGAGGTGGTCTGGTCGATTTATCAAAAAAGATATTAGTGTTGAAGAAGCAAACGCTTACAGGAATCCTGACCCTACTTATCCGTCTTTTACCGATATTCAAGCAAAAGGCTTAAGTGGTGAGGCTATGGCACTAGCAGCAGGCATGGGGGCATCAGCATCGGATTCAGATTATCAATATGTTGAGTTTGAGACAGAAAGGCAGTCTTCTGAGTTAGTAAGTTCGGGCGCAGTCTCTAAGGGGGATGAGTCTCGTGAAATATCTCATGACCTTATCGTAAATGAGTTAATGTCCCTAGCTCATGAGCCATATGAAGCGTCATTAATTATTCTTAGTTTACTGGTGAGCGACCAGTTGGATGAGAAAAATATACAGTTTAAATATATAGAAAAAGCGTATCCCGACAACTCAAAGTCACGTATTCAGACAATAGAAACCTTAAAGATTAAGCTTGAACTACTGACAGCAAAACAAATTTTAGACTTAGTTAACTTAGCTTTGCCTAGTTTAAAATTGATGTCTCAAGATCAATATGAACATGACAAAGTATTATTGACACAGTTAATTCAGGTTGATGGCAAAGTTGATGTGTTTGAATGGCTGGTGTTTCAGTTGGTCAAACAATATTTAGATAGGCACTTCGGTTTGAGCCGTCCTTTAAAACCTCAATATAAAAATATGAACTCACTAGCGTCAATATTTGAAATTGTATTGTCCAGAGTGGTTCATTATGGTTTTGAGGATAAAAAGGAAGCAGAAATAGATCGGCAGGATAAGCGCTTAGCGTTTCTGAGGGCTTGTGATACTGCTGGTGTTCAGGGTATAAAGCTGAAAGCTATAGATAGCTGTGATGGAAAAGTATTTTCGCAGGCAGTTCATCGCTTAAGTCTGGCTTATCCCTTATTGAAACCAAGAATCATTAAAAGTTTATTAGCAGCTATTCATTTTGATGAAGAAATTACAGATAAAGAGCGTTATATTATTACGGCAATAGCAGAAGTGATGGATTGTCCGTTAATGGATTTAGAGCGAGACACCACTTCAGTTTGAAAGGAAAAGGCCGTATAGGTCTGGATTAATTTTATGGGAGCTAATGACGTGAATACTAATCACCAAGGAATTTGGGATGAGGCAGAAGCCCTCAAAAGAGTGGTGGGGAAAGAGGAAATATTGGCTGCTATGGTTGAGTCTTTTTTGCACACTATGCCTGGGTATGCGAAGCAATTGGCTGATGATCTTGCAAGCAAAGATATTCAGGCGGCAGCAGTAAGTTCCCATGCTTTAAAGGGAGCTGCAGCAAATTTAAGTACCTTGGCCTTAGCAGATGTAGCTGGCAATATTGAACAAGCATGTCGTAACAATGAGTCGCTAGAGGAAGTGCTTGCTCATTATGTACGTTTTGAAGTGATTTTTAAGCAGAGCTATAGCGTCTTGTCTGACTGGCAGGAAGCTCGTAAATAGGGATAAAGAAAAGAGTTTCTCTTTAAGAAAAAACAGACCAGTAATCGACAAAGCTATTTCCATCATAAACAGCAATATCTCCAAATTGAAGTAACACCGATTCGCTCTGAGTCGGTCTTAAGAAAATCCAGTCATTCATTTTGAGTGGGTTTTTCATAGACGCATTAATCATTTCCTGATTACTGGAGCGACCATAAAGGGGGTTATAGCTCAAGCCTTCAGGTGAGACAGTCTGTGCTTTCCAGTAACCGCCATAGGTAAATAAGCTTCGCTTTAAATTTGGATTCCACCATGCCATTACAGCCCCTAAACCATTAACACCTGGAATATCAGTTTGATCTAAAGCTTTGAGAATAGGTGTGGCAATGAAACTGGCGGGATGATGGTCTGCCAGTGAAGGTAAATCAAAGTCCAGTGGCTTGATTAAGCATGAGCCAGCAGATAGCTCATTGCATTGGCTTTCTGCTGAACTTAATTGCGTGTGTATTTGGTAGCTGGGGCTGCCTGCAGTATTAAATACAGGATTTGTAGGGAAGTCATTACCCAAAATATTTTTTGCTATATCTATGTTGCGATGATAAATCTCTAAGGACTTGGCAAGATGAGAGCTTGGGTTGCCTGGAACTTTCACAACATGAGGTTCATATCCCATAAAGCCATCAAACGCGAGAAATGGGCTGTTTTTTATAGTGGTTAATGCTTCAGCTAAAGTTTGTTCTGAGGTGTATCCACCTCGATGTAAGCCAATATCAATTTCTAAATTTACACGTAAAACTTGTTTTCGCTGTGTAGCTAACTGCATGTAGTTTTCAAGCCGCTGATGACTATCGACTAACCAGCGTATAGACGAGCCGGCTTCAGGGCTCAGTTTTTCAAGCACCTTTTTTGCACCCAAAGCTGGGAGTGGTTTGCCTAGCAATACATCTGCATTTTCGAAGTGAGCTAGAATTCTGGTCAGAAAAGCTTCATCGAATGCCATGAAACGATTGGTATTTGCCGTTTGCGAAATATGTTCTAGTAGCGGAATAGAGGGGAGAGACTTAACCACGATTCGATAGTGATAGCGGTTCCCAATATGTTGTTTTAGCGTGTTTATGTTGTGATTTAAACCATGCTTATCAATGACTAAGGTAGGCTTCGAAAATTCGGCTCGCTCAAGTGCAGCGCTTAATTTTGCAAAGTATTCATTGTGGCCTTTGCCTATATCTTTTGGCTTTAAAAATGCGGCGCCCGCTAATGCGCCAAAACCAATGCTGCCTTGAATAAGCTTCC
>CAXBKC010000040.1:0-14871 GCA_963975615.1 uncultured Oleiphilus sp. | reverse complement strand
AATATCTTAACTCGCCGGAAACACGTATTTATCATAAAGGCCAAGAGCTTTATGGACTGTTCGAAGCGAAGCAAGCGAATAAACAATTAACCCGTTTAGTAGTGGTTGAAGGTTATATGGATGTTGTTGCCTTGGCTCAGTATGGTATTACCTATGCGGTGGCGACCTTGGGCACAGCAACGAATGTTGATAACCTGACGCAAATGCTACGTCGTTGTCAGAATTTGGTGTTTTGTTTCGATGGTGACAATGCTGGTATAAATGCCGCGCGTAAAGCGATGGAAAACTCCCTGTCTTTGTATGAAGACGGTATGCAATTAAGTTTTTTGATCTTACCACAGGGTGAAGATCCAGACACTTTGGTTCGGGATGAAGGTAAGGAAGTTTTTGAGAGGCGTATTGATCAAGCAAAGCCGTTGTCGGAATTTATTTTTGATATTTATGCGGCAGACTTGAACTTAAATATTGCTGAGCACAAAGGCTTGCTAAAAGAGCGTGTAGAGCCACAAATTGAAAAAATAAAATCGCCTGTTTTTAAGTCGGCGTTACGCCAACGATTGAATCAGCTAAGTTTTCGATGGCAGAAGCATGACGACAAAAATATGCCTGGAAGCAGAGAGTTATCTGGTGATCGTATGATGTTGGATCCAGATGTCTCGCTTTGTTTGGCGATGTATTACGAGCCAGAGCTCTCAGCTGAAGTATTGTTGGCAGTTGATGGTGTCGAAAACTATGTCAGTGCAATCGACTTCGCTAGTTTTTTAACGTCTGAGACGATTAAAAATACCGAAGATCTAGTAAGCTTTTTAGCGCTTGATCAGTCGGGTTATCGTGCTCAATTTGCTCATTTGTTTGATCGTTTAGAGTGGCTACCTTCTGCCGAAGAATCGAGGCAAGTGGCGGATGATTTATTGGGCCGCGTTAAGCGAGAGCAAAACCAAGCTCAAGCATTAAAAGTGACTAAAATATTCAAATCGCCAAGCCAGATGAGCGAAGCAGAAAAGCAGGCTTTAAGATCTATTTCTGTGATTAAATCGAAAGAATAGGCGTATAAATGAAGAAATACGCCAAATAACGGTAAGTAATTACAAATCAGCCTTGAAAAATCTCAATTTCGAACCATATTGATTTGGTTGCAAACCAAAGTTTCTATATAATGGCCGACTATTTTTTGATCGGCCACCAACCAGTAGGGTGAACATGTCAGGTAATTCACAACAGTCTCGTTTAAAAGATCTCATCGCACGCGGTAAAGAACAAGGGTACCTGACTTACTCAGAAGTAAATGATCACTTACCTGAGGATATCGCAGATCCCGATCAGGTTGAAGATATCATTCGTATGATTAACGACATGGGTATTCAGGTTGTTGAAGTCGCGCCTGATGCTGATGCTTTATTAATGTCAGACGGAGACTCAACCGATGAAGTTGCAGCTGCTGAAGCTGCTGCAGCCTTAGCCGCAGTCGAAACAGAAGCCGGTCGTACAACTGATCCTGTGCGTATGTATATGCGTGAAATGGGCACCGTTGAGCTATTAACACGTGAAGGCGAAATACGAATTGCGAAACGCATTGAAGAAGGCGTTCGTGATGTTATGGCCTCTCTGGCGCATTTCCCGGGAGTTGCTCAGTCTATACTTGATAGGTACGACACTGCTGTAGTAGAGGAAACACGCTTAAGTGATATCCTTTCTGGTTTTGTTGACCCAGATGACGAAGTAGCCGCACCTACACCGCCTCCTCCAGTCGAAGAAAGCACTGATAGTAAAGCTGAAGATGGCGATGATGATGATGAAGAAGAGGAAGAGGGAGAAAAAGGCCCAGATCCAGAAATCGTTCGAATTCGCATGGAAGAGTTGCGTGACCAGCTAGCAAAAGCAGTTGCCGCTGAGAAGAAGTATGATCGTAGCCATCCAGAAGCAGTTAAAGAATATAATTTGCTGGGTGAAATATTTGCTCCTTTCAAATTGAATGCAAAGCAGTTCGATATTCTAATCAACCAGGTTCGCGGTACAAATGACGTTATTCGATTCAATGAGCGTGCTGTCATGGCGCTTTGTTCAAAGCAGTGTGGCATGGATCGAAAAGAATTTATTAAGCGTTTTCCTGGTAACGAATCTAATGCAGAGTGGATAGACACGCTGATAAGTGAAGGTCATTCTAGTTCTGCTAAGTTAGAAGAGAATCGTGTAGAAATTACGCGTGCTCAGCGTAAAATTGCTGAAATGGCTGCTGAAACTGGCATGACCGTTGCGGAAATTAAAGATGTTAATCGTCGAGTTTCGATTGGTGAAGCAAAAGCGCGTAGAGCCAAGAAAGAAATGGTAGAAGCCAACTTACGTTTGGTTATCTCAATCGCGAAAAAATATACCAACCGTGGCTTACAATTCCTGGATCTAATTCAAGAAGGTAACATCGGTCTAATGAAGGCGGTTGATAAGTTTGAATACCGTCGTGGTTATAAGTTCTCGACTTATGCAACATGGTGGATTCGTCAGGCTATCACGCGTTCAATTGCGGATCAGGCGCGTACTATTCGTATTCCTGTGCACATGATTGAAACGATTAACAAGCTAAACCGTATCTCACGTCAAATGCTTCAGGAAATGGGTCGTGAACCAACTCCTGAAGAGTTAGGCGAGCGTATGGAGATGCCAGAAGATAAAGTACGTAAAGTACTTAAGATTGCCAAAGAGCCTATCTCAATGGAAACGCCTATTGGGGATGATGAAGATTCGCACTTAGGTGACTTTATCGAAGATAGTATGGCTGAGTCGCCAATTGATACTGCTACCGGTCAAGGTTTGAAAGAATCTACCCGTATGGTCTTAGCTGGTTTGACTGCTCGAGAAGCAAAAGTACTGCGTATGCGTTTTGGTATTGAAATGAATACCGACCATACACTGGAAGAAGTGGGTAAGCAGTTTGATGTAACGCGTGAGCGTATTCGTCAGATTGAAGCGAAAGCCTTAAGAAAGCTTCGTCATCCAAGTCGTTCAGACCATCTTAGAAGCTTCTTAGACGAATAAAATTCGTTATAAGCTAGCATCTTCCTCGAGGGCGCATTATAATGCGCCCCGATTTTTTCAAAAAATGCCTCCTTAGCTCAGTTGGTTAGAGCACCCGACTCATAATCGGTAGGTCCCCTGTTCAAGTCAGGGAGGAGGCACCATTTCTTATTTTCTCCTCTACCTGTTGGTGCTGACACCATAATATGGCCATTTGGCCACTCTTTGGTGTCCTAAGTTACTAAAAATGGCCACCGGATCCGGACTGCAAAGTTGTGCTGGTTTATCTGTTTAAACCATTATTTGAAACGTAACTGCACCGGGGGCGTAAAGAGCTTCTAACATAGCCTTGTCAGTTAATCATTGACGTCAGTAACAACCTACAAGATAGCCATCCCGACCCTCTTTAAGTTAAGCTATTAAAATCGATTTCCTGTCGTTTAGGCATGCATAGAGCGTATCTAAATAGCTCTAAAAACTGCTTCAACAGTTAGCATTTTAGAATTATCGTCTTCGCGATAAAGTTGTATAAAAATCATGATATGAATAGACGATAGCCGGAAATATTGTGGTTCATACTTATATATTTTAACTCCAGCTCGCAAAATACTACGCAAATGTAAAAGTCATGGTATGCTTCTTTTCTATTCTTATAAAGTAACAGTTAGCTAGAGGCTCAGATATGATCCGCTGCCATCTCGCCCGAATGATGGGTGAGCACAAGATGCGTATTGCTGACGTTTCAAGAGAAACGGGCTTAAGCCGTGCCACCGTGACCTTACTCTATAAAGAGACTGCACAAAAAGTGGATTTAGAAGCCATTGAGAAAATCTGCCTGCTGTTTAAATGCCAGGTAGGAGACCTGCTTGAGCTGACACAACAACAATAAAACAGGGAATGTTATGAAGTTTAACGAAGACACCCGAGTAAAAATCCCGACAATCCTCCATCTAATGAGGCTGGGCTATCAATATCTATCGCTCAAAGATCAAAGCCGGGATCTGGACACCAACATCTTTCCTGAGTTATTCAATGCAGCGATTCAGAAGATCAATCCGGAAATTGAACCCGATGATATCGGTCGCCTTCTTGAAGACATTAAGTTGGAGCTTGATAACGAAGATTTAGGGCGAGTTTTCTTCGATCGCCTAACAGACCGCTCCAACACGAGACTGATCGACTTCGAAAACTTCAATAACAATAGCTTCCATGTCGTCACTGAGCTTACCTGCCAGAATGGTGATGAAGAATTCCGCCCCGACATTACCTTACTTATAAACGGTATGCCGTTAGTCTTTATTGAAGTGAAAAAACCGAACAACCGGGAAGGTATTCTGGCCGAGCGTGACCGCATAAACAAAAGATTCCAGAACCCGAAGTTCAAGCGCTTTGCCAACATTACCCAGTTCATGATTTTCTCCAACAACATGGATTATGACGATGGTGATCCAGAGCCGGTACAAGGTGCCTTCTACGCTAGTAGTTCTTATCACAAGCCCGTATTCAACTATTTCCGTGAAGAAGAGGTGCTGAACCTCACCGAGTTACTGAAACCCGTATCGGAGAAGGAAGAGCTTAGGGTACTGAAAGACAACAACCTGGAGGTCATCCGCAGCAACCCGGAATTTCAAACCAACAAACAACCCGAGCGCCCAACCAACAGAATCTGCACATCTCTTGTTAGCAGGGAGCGCCTAGCATTTATTATGCGGTATGCCTTGGCTTATGTGTCCGAGACTGAAGGGCTGCAAAAGCACATTATGCGCTATCCTCAAATGTTCGCCACCATGGCCATTGAGCGTAAGCTCAATGAAGGTGTAAAAAAAGGCATAATTTGGCACACACAAGGCAGCGGCAAAACGGCGCTCACCTACTACAATGTGCGCTTTCTGACGGACTACTTCCAGAAGCAAAAGATCATCCCCAAGTTCTACTTCATTGTGGATAGGCTCGACCTGTTGCAACAATCTCAGCGGGAGTTCACTGCGCGAGGTTTAACGGTACACACCGTTAACTCACGCGACGCTTTTGCCAAAGATATCAAAGCAACGCAGGTGATTCACAATCATTCCGGCAAGTCGGAAATTACTGTGGTGAATATCCAGAAGTTCAAGGATGACCAGGATGTTCTGTCTACCAAGGACTACGACATCAAAATCCAGCGTGTCTTTGTACTGGACGAAGCTCATCGTAGCTACAACCCGAAAGGTAGCTTTCTTGCTAATCTCTATCAGTCCGACCCAAACGCCATCAAGATTGCACTAACGGGTACGCCACTGATTGTGGATGAAGAAAAGGCAAAGAAAAATACCGACACTAAGGCCATCAGCTCCAAGCAGATCTTTGGCGACTATATACACAAGTACTACTACAACTCTTCTATAGATGATGGCTATACTTTGCGCTTGATCCGTGAAGAGATTGCCTCCAATTATAAAATGGTGCTGCAACAGGCGTTAGAAGATGTGGAAGTAAAAATGGGGGGTGTAGACCGCAAGCTAATCTACGCCAATGAAAGCTTTGTTGAGCCCATGTTGGATTACATTGTCACAGACTTTGAAAAAAGCCGCGGTGCACTCAACGATGCTACTATCGGTGGTATGGTTATCTGCGACAGTTCCGGACAAGCTAAAGAAATGTTTGAGATCTTTGGCAAAAAGTATGCAGAACTGAAATCAAACCAGGCGCAAGAAACAGAAGATAATGACTTTGTTTACAATCTACCCATGGTAGCCGAGGAGTCGCCGAAATATGGTGTACCTGGAACTATATCAAAAAATAGGACTCGCCAAGCAGAAAACAAGGTAAAAAACGCCGCACTGATTTTGCACGACATCGGCACCAAAGAAGAGCGCAAAGACTGGGTAGAAGACTTTAAAGCAGGCAAAATAGACTTTTTGTTTGTCTACAATATGCTGCTAACTGGCTTTGATGCTAAACGTCTGAAAAAGCTATATCTTGGCCGGGTTATTCGAAAGCACAATTTGCTACAGGCCCTCACTCGTGTGAACCGAACCTACAAAGACTTTCGCTATGGGTATGTGGTTGACTTTGCGGATATTCGAAAAGAGTTTGATGAAACGAATAAAGCCTACTTCGACGAACTTCAGTCGGAACTGGGTGATGAAATGGAGCACTACTCCAACCTGTTTAAATCAAAGGAAGAAATCGCACAGGAAATTGATCACATCAAAGACGTGCTGTTTCGTTTTGAAACCGAAAATGCCGAAATCTTTACCGACCAGATCAGCCAGATTCAGGATCGTGAGACGGTTCTGGCTCTCAAGAAGGCATTGGAAAACGCTAAGAGTCTTTATAACATCATCCGCATGCAAGGCGACTACGAACTTCTGGAACAGTTGGACTTTGCCAAACTCAACATCCTCTATAGGGAAACTTGTAATCACCTCGATATGCTCAACTTAAAAGAGAATATTGAGCAGGGAGCCGACACCGCAAACCTACTAAATATCGCATTAGAAGACGTGATATTTCGATTTATCAAGGTGGGTGAAGAAGAGCTAGTGCTGGCTGATAAACTAAAAAATACGCTGCGCCAAACACGTGAAGCCTTGGCTAGCAATTTTGATCAACAAGATCCGAAATTTGTCAGCCTGAAAGAGGAGCTGGAAAGACTGTTCAAGAAAAAAAACCTCAGTGAAGTCACTCAGGATGAAATGACGGCCAACATTGACGCGTTGAATAAAATTCATGTCTGCGTCAAGGAGCTAAACAGGGAGAACAACCAGTTACGGCAAAAATACCTCGGCGATACCAAATACACCCGTATTCACAAGCGACTTCATGAACGACAGCAAAGTAATAATGATATCAGTGAATCCGAACGCAAAATTTTTGAAGCGCTCACCGGTGTAAAACAAGACGCAGATGAGCAGGTACTGAACAATAGCCAGATACTCGACAACGAAAGCTACTTCGAGCGACAGATGATGCCTCTTGTGATTAATCGGTTCATGAGGCAACAGCAAATCAAACTTAATGCAGATGCATCAAAATATATCAATCACCTAGTGGTTGCTGAATACCTTAAAGAATTTAATACAGGAAGTACATCGTGGTAGAACAAGAATTTAGAGAAAAAACAAAGGCTCTAATCGATAGCTTAAAAAATATTTGCGCCAACTATGGTCTAGGTAATGATGGAAATGAATTTAAAATCATTACTCAAACCTTTCTTTACAAATTCCTGAACGACAAATTTGCCTATGAGGCAAAGAAGATCGATGAAAATATCGCAAAGTCTGATAAGTGGGAAGAAGTACTGGTAAAAATGAGTGAAGATGAGCTAGAAATGCTTCAATTAGAAATGGGCGGTGATACTGCTCGTTTAAAGCCGCATCATTTTATAAGTTATCTGTTCAATCAACAAAATGCCCCAGACTTTGCCAAACTATTTGACGATACACTGATGGATATTGCCATAACCAATAACGAAGTGTTTGCAGTAAAAACTGATGGTGGTGCAAAGATCGTACTGTTTGACCGACTCAGTCAATACATATCTGATGACTCTAAACGTGACGCTTTCTGCCGTGCTATTATCAACAAGTTGGGCGAGTTCAGTTTTGAACGTATCTTTACTCAAAAATTTGATTTCTACGCCACTATATTTGAATACTTGATTAAAGACTATAACAGTAACTCGGGTGGTAAATATGCCGAGTATTTCACCCCTCATGCAGTAGCACGCATTATGGCAGAAATTTTAGTGCCCAAAGCAGAGCGTGGTACTGTGCGTAATGTGGCTTGTTATGACCCATCAGCAGGCTCTGGCACACTATTAATGAACGTAGCCCATGCCATTGGTGAAAACCGTTGCAGTATTTATACGCAGGATATATCGCAAAAATCCTCAAACCTTCTGCGTCTTAACTTGATCCTGAATAATCTAGTACATTCCATTCCCAATGTAATTCAGGGTAATACCGTTCTTCATCCCTACCATAAAGATGGCAAAGAGTTAAAACGCTTTGACTATATCGTTTCCAATCCACCATTTAAGTTGGACTTCAGTGATTTCCGCGATGAGCTTGATAGCAAAGAAAACAAAAAGCGTTTCTTCGCTGGTATCCCCAAAATCAAAGCGAAAGCCAAGGATAAGATGGAAATCTATCAGTTGTTCTTGCAGCACATTATTACTTCTCTTAAGCCAGGGGGAAAGGCGGCAGTAGTACTGCCGACAGGCTTTATCACCGCACAGTCGGGTATTGATAAAAAAATTCGTGAGAATTTGGTAAAAAATAAAATGTTGGCGGGTGTGGTTTCCATGCCTTCTAATATTTTTGCCACGACGGGTACTAACGTATCTATCTTATTTATTGATGCGAGCAATAAAGGCGATGTGGTACTGGTTGATGCCTCTAACTTGGGCGAAAAAGTGAAAGACGGTAAAAATCAGAAAACTGTTCTTACTCCAGATGAAGAGCAACAGATTATCGATGTGTTTAATGTGAAAGAGAGCGTCGAGAATTTTTCCGTTGCTGTTAGTTATGAAGACATCCAAGCTAAAAACTGCAGCCTAAGTGCGGGCCAGTATTTCGATGTTAAAATCAAATATACGGATATTACACCAGAGCAGTTTGCAAAAAAGATGCAGGCATTTACAAACAACTTGGATAACTTATTTAATCGGTCTTGCGAGTTGGAATTGGAGATTAAGGCGCAGTTAGCAGGTTTGAAATATGATCGTTAACAATTTACGGGTTGAAGATATTTGTGATTTTATTGGCGGTAGTCAACCCGCAAAATCAGAGTTCATAAATGAGGCAAAGCTTGGCTACGTTCGTCTTATTCAAACTCGCGATTATAAAACAGATGCGTTTCCAACTTTTATACCGGAAAAATCAACACGGAAGTTTTGTGAAGAACATGACGTTATGATTGGTCGGTACGGACCACCAATATTTCAGATCTGCCGAGGATTAAAAGGTGCATATAACGTTGCATTGCTTAAAGCAAAGCCTAAAAAAGGTATTGATCGGGAGTTTCTGTATTACTTCCTGAAACAAAATACGGTCTTCCAGTATGTAGATAAACTTTCAGCAAGAACTGGTGGACAGACAGGTGTTGATTTAGTTTCTCTTAATCAGTACCCAGTAAGAGTTCCATATAAAATTGAAGATCAACAAAAACTTGTTGCGTCGTTAGTAGCTATCGATAAAAAAATTGAACTTAACAATCGTATTAATGCCGAATTGGAAGTCATGGCCAAAACCCTTTACGACTACTGGTTTGTACAGTTCGATTTTCCTGATAGTAACGGTAAACCCTACTTTACCTCAGACGGCGAGATGGTCTACAACCCAACTCTGAAGCGTGAAATACCAGAGGGGTGGAGTGATAAAGTACTATCAGAAATTGCAAATATTACTATGGGGCAATCACCAGATGGTAGTTCCTATAACGAAGATGGAAATGGAACTATATTCTTTCAAGGATCTACAGATTTTGGCTGGTTATTTCCGACTACTAGGAAGTACACAACTGCACCAAATCGCCTAGCAAAGAAAGGAGATATTCTTCTAAGTGTTCGAGCTCCAGTCGGTGATATGAATATTGCCAACAATGATTGTTGTATCGGTCGAGGCTTGGCTGCTCTGAATAGCTAAACAGGATCGGATGGTTTTTTGTTTTATGTAATGAAGTATTTCAAACAGATTTTTGATCGTAGGAATTCTGAAGGAACAACATTCGGCTCTATAACAAAAGATGATTTGCACTCTCTCACACTAGCATACCCAACTGCGGATTTGCTTAAGAAATATGATGAAGTAGTCACGAACTATAACAAGATGATATTTGAGCGAAGCCTTGAAAATCGTGAGCTTATAAATTTGCGAGATTGGCTGCTTCCCATGCTAATGAATGGCCAAGTGACAGTAAAATAAGGAATTTAGGCGATGACTATAAGCCAAATTGAGATAAGGAACATCAAAGGCATTTCACATGAGTGCTTTAAAGTACAACTAAAGGCGAACAAACCCAACCTTTTGGTTGCGCCAAATGGCTCTGGTAAGAGCTCCGTTGCGACCGCATTCTCGTCAATGAATACAAAGCGAATAGACCTGGCGGAAAAAGACCACCACAAAGAAAACGACAAGCTGGCGCCAGAACTGAGCATTACGGTCGATGATCAGAAACTAACAGCAGATAGAACAAAGAATGAGATACGGCAACAATTTGATGTTTTGGTGATCAATAGTGGTTTAACACCAAAAGCTAAAAGGCATTTCAAGGGTGCGGTATCATCAAGTCTCGAAGTTAAACCGATAACAATCTGTAAAATTCCTTCAAAAGCAGACTTTTCCTATAAACCTGCGGAATCTAAAGTCAATTTTGGCCAAAATGGCAAAATCCTACCTAACATATCTGACTTGTTGAAAGATTCTCGATTCTTAAATGCCATTCAGGGCAGAGATCTGTCCAAATTTACCCAACTCCGTATTCAGGCTGCGTTGACGGCTCTTATCGATCGAATAAATCAACAAAATGGCACTGCTGCTGAAATATCACAATGGATTCTTGAATCTTGTATAGATGATCTGCGCGCAGTGAAGCTACTGAGTGAGCTGGGTAATCAACTTGTTCAGCTTGGTCTTGCCGAAACAGAAGTGGAAGGGTTCTTTGCTGCGTACCAAATTGCCAAAACCTATTCTACCGACTCGAAAGGATTTGGTTTTGCTTTAGAATGGTTAAAATATACGTCCGCTAAAGCACACTATGAAAACCTGCTTTCCAACTTTAAAAGTTCTAACTGGCAATGGGCAAAAGTTGAAGAAACCAAGAAAAAGAAAGAACTCATTATCAACTTCCCTAAGGCGCATCAACTATCAAACGGTCAGCGCGACATTATCACGCTCGTTGTTCAGCTACATAAGACCCTGTATGAAGGCAGCAAGAAACCATTAATTCTGGTCATCGACGAGGTTTTTGATTACCTGGATGATGCTAATTTAGTGGCTTTCCAGTATTACGTCACCTCGATTATCGAAGCGTACAAAGAGCGCAGCCAGGTTATCTACCCATTAATTTTGACACACCTTGATCCCGGTGTATTCTTCGACTTCTGCTTCAACAAGCACAAGATTCAAATCAATGACCTTTTAGCAAAACCGATTGGCAAATCGAAGGATATCTTGAAGCTAGTCGAGTTCAGAGATTCCGATAATTACAAAGATATGGC
The DNA here is from genome assembly GCA_963975615.1 of uncultured Oleiphilus sp. Lineage (GTDB taxonomy): Bacteria > Pseudomonadota > Gammaproteobacteria > Pseudomonadales > Oleiphilaceae > PZPK01. The sequence goes on along the minus strand of CAXBKC010000040.1, from coordinate 3,659 downwards.
AGAGCCATTCAGGGAATATCTCGATAAGTATTGGTTTCACTTCCATCCTGACAACCATGAGGTCAGTCATGAATGGCCAAAGTTTCTTCCCAAAGAATGGCGTAAATCTGCTTCATTTCGTGGTTACATTGAGAATGAATTAGACAGGTATCTAGCCAATAAAAACTATGATTCTGTTGCTGTTTGTTTCGCTGTTCGGGTTACGATTGAGTATCTAGGATACAACTTGCTGTCCAATGGTGATTACCAAGAAATGTTTATCGAGAAGCATGGTACTTCCAACAAATTGGAAATAGTATCTGAGGCTGGAGTTGATATTCCAGAAAGTTACTTCCTTCTAGGTTTGATTTACAACACAAGCCTGCATTGGAATCAAGGAAGAGACTACGTTTCACCACTTGTTGCTAAGTTAAATCACCCAACAATCAAGCACTTGATATTTGAAGTATGCAAGGACGCAACAGATATAGGTAATTCAAATGGCTAAAGACCTAACCACATCACTCAATGATCGTCAGAATATTCTGAATAATCGTTATGCTTTAGAACAAGCGGAAACTCATCTCGCTATTGGTGGCCAGAGCTTTGAAGGCGAAACGGTCTTTACCAAACAGCAGATAATGGATTTGTATGAAATTAGTGATGCCACCATAGAGCGATATCTTAGTTCTAATGGAGAGGAGCTTAAAAGTAATGGCTATACTATTCTTAAAGGAAAAAAACTCAAAGAATTTAAAGAGATAGCGCATGGTACCCTCATCAGTGAGGGTACCAAAACCTCAGTTTTAGGGATCTTCTCATTTCGAGCGGTCTTAAACTTAGGGATGCTACTCACAGAAAGTGAGAAAGCTAAAGCTATTCGTTCCAGAATTTTGGACATTGTCATTGATGTTATGGCTGAACGTGCAGGTGGCCATACCAAATTTATCAATCAACGTGATGAAAACTTCTTATTATCTGCGTTTCAAGAAGAAAATTACCGCAAATTGTTTACAGACGCGCTAGATAGATTCGTTGAAGGTAATCACTGGAAGTATGCAAGATTCACAAACCTTATCTATAAAAGTGTATTCCAAGAAAACGCCACGGAATACAAAAAGGTTCTCAATCTCGCAGCTAAAGATAAGATCCGAGAAACCATGTATTCAGAAGTCCTTAATCTGATCGCTAGCTTCGAGTCAGGGATTGCTCATGAACTAGAAGTCGCTAGCAATAAAAAAGGGCACAAGCTTACCCAGAAAGAAGCTGAGAGCCTTTTTGCCAGCTTTGAGCAACACCCTCTATTCAGACCATTAATCTTGGATGCACGCACAAAAATGGCCAGCAGGGATTTATGCTTTCGCGATGCCCTGCACGATAAGCTGGAGGCTTACATACAATCAGTTCCCGAAGCCGACTTCGAGCGTTTTCTGGGGGAGAAGAGTCGTTCATTAGAAGAACAGCTGAGTGACCCTGAAACACTGGCAGTACTCATGCGACTGAAAGATCGATAGCCCAAAGGATTGCTCAGATGAATGACTCAATAGGCGCAAGCACGCGGTTTTTCTATTTCGATGTGGCACACGCGATCAGCGTTCACGACTGGATTGTGGAACACTCCGGGGGGTTAGCAGGCACCAAAAACATTGAACAGTTGGAAAGCCCTTTAGAGCATATCCAGAACGACTGTTATTACCCCGAGATGGAAGACAAGCTCACTCACCTAGTGTTTTCAATCAACAAAAATCACGCATTTAATGATGGGAATAAACGTTCATCACTGGCCTTGGGAGCCTACTTTCTTGAGCTGAATGGCTTTGACTATGTTGTAAAGCGTTTTGTAAAGGAGATGGAGAACATCGCCGTCTGGGTGGCTGACAATGTGATCGATAAAAAGCTACTTCATCAAATAATCAACTCCGTGATTTACGAAGATGATTATTCAGAAACGATCAAACTGGCCATAGTAGAAGCTGTTGAGGCTGCCAAACAATTGAATCAGGATTAGGCATCATGGGATACAAAGCAAAGTTCAATGGATGGGACTCTCTTACTATAGAAGACCTCCTCGTCGCTTACCGAAAAGCCAAAGCAGATTGTTTTTTTGAAAATACTTTCCCGACGGCCATCAAGTTTGCAGAGTACGAGCAAGATTTACTGGCAAATCTCAAGGAATTGCTTAACCAGCTGAAGAGCGATTCAGGCTTTGAAGGTAGTGAGGTGTTCTTGGGGGATTTTCGATTACTACCCAAAAAACTTTCTGCAGCTCAAAAACCTGGCGCTGCTGAAAGCGGGCACGTCCATTTTTCTAAACCGGAAAGAGCGGTTGAGAGTCTATTCAATAATTACGACATAACGCCGGAGTTCCGGATTGTTGGGGACTTCCCTGTTGATACCCACGTCATATCCGCACTGTGGATAAATATGATTGGTCGCAAATATGACGCTAAACTGGATGATAGCTGTTATGGGGCCAGGCTTAAACGGATTCGGGATGATGAACTTTTTAAAAACGATGATGAAAGGCCATTCCACATCAGCTCTGTTGGCTCATTTGTGCCCTATTTTCAGCCTTACCAAAAATGGCGCAGCGATGGTCTAAAAGCCATACGTGATGAGCTAGAGAAAGATCGTGACGTCATCGCGATATCACTTGATTTGAAAAGTTATTATCACTTTATCGATCCGTTGGCTTTTTCTGGCGAAGGCCTCCTGGAGTGCCTTGAGTTTAGCCTCAATGAAGAAGAAAAAGCATTTACTGCGCAGCTTGCTTGTTTCCTGGGCAACTGGTCTGATGGCGCATCAAAGTTTGGCCAGTCCGTTGGGGGTAAGGCAGCCAATATTTGCGGTGGTTTGGTCATAGGCCTCACATGCAGTCGAATTATTTCCAATGCCTTGTTACACAGTTGGGATAGGCTTGTCCTGGAAAAACTTTCTCCTATTCATTATGGTCGCTATGTTGACGATATGTTCTTAGTATTACGTGACACAGGAATGGTTCGTAGCAACTTAGATCTTATGAAACTACTCCAAGAAAGGTTAGGGAAAAAGTGCATTTCGCAGAACAGTAAAAACGAAAAGATCTGGGAGATCGATCAAGGCATAGGCATTCAGCGTGATTCCAAAATATCTCTGCAATCAGATAAACAAAAAATGTTTGTATTACAGGGGCGCGCAGGTCTCGACTTGCTAGAAAGCATTGAGAAGGAAATATACGAGCTTTCCAGTGAGCACAGGCTTATGCCGTCGCCAGACCAACTAGAGCGCTCAACAGCCGCCAAAGTGCTTTCAGCTGCGGGTAGTGTTGGCGAAAATGCTGACACTCTGCGCAAAGCAGATGGCCTGACGATTCGCCGTTTGAGCTGGGCGCTTCAGCTTCGCCACGTAGAAACCCTGGCGCGGGATTTGCCACCTAATCAGTGGAAAGAGCAGCGCGAGGAATTTTACCAATTTGCCCATAACCATATTTTGAGGGCAGATAATCTTTTCGCTCATTTCAACTACTTACCGCGACTGCTTGGCTTTGCAATTAGTATGAACGAATGGGAGCAGGCTGAGCGAATTGCGGTTAAATCCTACCAAGCTATCGACACATTGGCTGCTGAAGTTGGTAGGGGTAAGAAGGTAAGAATCAATGGGTGTGATGCCAAAGTTCTGAAAGACCTTTGGGGCTATATTAG